>NZ_RZRR01000401.1:0-4874 GCF_003998555.1 Mesorhizobium sp. M7A.F.Ca.CA.002.09.1.1
GTCATATAGTCGATGCCGCGCACGGTCGACTTGTGATAGTCGATGTCGCCACGGATATACCAGCCGCCGACTTCTACCGGCTGCTCGTAGACGGCCTGAGGCGGAGCCTCTTCGACGATCGGTTCCGGCAGGTCGGCCGCGAACAACGGCCCCGCCAGGCCTGCGAACAGTAAGGCGAGCAGGGCCTTTCTTGCTGTCTTGAACATGCTTGTCACCCCTGAGAAGCTCGGAACGGCAAACCCGCCCGAAATGCGATTGGCTTTCAGTCGTGGATAATGAATTGCAAAGGTTAAAAGGCGTTTAACCCTGTTGCTTAACCACGAATCTCGAAACTTCTGGGGACCGGCGCGAGATTTCCGAACAGCGAACAGACTGGGAGCCGACAAGAAAAAGCCCGCCGAGAGGCGGGCCTTGGACAGGTTCAGGCGACGACGTCCTGCCGGGCGCTGTGGGGGTCAGGCGGCGCTGCGCGTTTCCGAGATGATGTCCACGATGCCATTCACCACGGACTCGACCAGTTGCGGGTCGTCGCCCTCGGCCATCACGCGGATCAGCGGCTCTGTCCCGGATGGCCGGATAACCAGCCGTCCGGTCTTGCCGAGCCGGCTACGCGCGTCTTCGATGGCGGCCTTGACCGGCGCCTCCTCGAGCGGCTTGCCGCCGGAAATGTGAACGTTCTTCAGGAGTTGCGGCACGGGTTCGAATTTCTTCGACAGTTCGCTGACCGGCCGGCCCTGCCGCTTGATGCAGGCCAGCACCTGCAGCGCCGAAACCAGGCCGTCGCCGGTGGTCGAAAAGTCGGACAGCACGATATGGCCCGACTGTTCGCCGCCGACATTCAAGCCATGCGCGCGCATATGCTCGACGACATAACGGTCGCCGACCTTGGTGCGGTGCAATTGCAGCTTCATGTCGCCGAGGAAGCGTTCGAGGCCCAGATTGGACATGACGGTTGAGACGACACCGCCGCCGGCAAGCCGCCCGCTCTGGTGCCAGGATTCGGCGATCAGCGCCATGATCTGGTCACCATCGACGATCGCGCCGTTTTCATCGACGATGACGACGCGATCGGCGTCGCCGTCGAGCGCGATGCCGATATCGGCGCGCACTTCGTGCACCTTCTTTTGCAGGCCGGCCGGGTGGGTCGAGCCGCATTCCTTGTTGATGTTGAAGCCGTTGGGCTCGACATTGATGGCGACGACTTCGGCGCCCAGTTCCCACAGCGCCTCGGGCGCCACCTTGTAGGCCGCGCCATTGGCGCAATCGACGACGATCCTCAAGCCCGCGAGCGACATCGAGCGCGGCAAGGTGCGCTTGGCGAATTCGATGTAGCGGTCATGCACGCCGTCGACGCGCTTGGCGCGGCCAAGCCCGTCGGAGTCGGCGAGCGCCAGTTCGATATCCCTGTCGAGCATGCTCTCGATGCGCTCCTCGATCTCGTCGGAGAGCTTGTAGCCGTCGGGTCCGAACAGCTTGATGCCGTTGTCGTAATAGGGGTTGTGCGAGGCCGAGATCATGACGCCGATATCGGCGCGCAGCGAACGCACCAGCATGGCGACAGCCGGCGTCGGGATCGGGCCGAGCAGGAACACGTCCATGCCGGCGGCACAAAGACCGGCGACCATGGCATTCTCGATCATATAACCGGAAAGCCTGGTGTCCTTGCCGAGCACGACACGATGTCGATGGCTGCCGCGCTGGAAAGAAAGGCCGGCGGCCATGCCGACCCGCATCGCGATTTCAGCGGTCATCGGAAACTTGTTGGCGCGTCCGCGAATGCCGTCCGTGCCGAAATAATTCCCTGCCATGCCAGTCAGCTTCCTCGACGTTTCTTCCCCGGCACGTCATGCCACAAGTGGCCAGGGCGCTATGATCACATTGTGTGATTATACGTTACCAATCCTTAGAAAACCATTGTTGTGCACTGCACACAACGTGGCCGCAACCTGACATGCCCAGACTGCCATGCTGCAATATACAAGTCATTCGAGCCTTTCAGCGCGGATGCACCAGGAAAATCTTGCTCTGAACCAGGCAACGGACAACGATTTCATCACCTTATCGGGAGAAGCCGATTTTCGGCGATATATACGCCACTTAGCATCTGGCGCAACCGACCGTTGAGCGTTATTGATTTGCAGGGACGTATCATGGGCTGCTGCAACGGAGAAACGCTATGCTCATCCACCGACTTGCCACTTTGACCGGCCTCGCCGTCGCGACCTTGTTCCTGGCCGCGCCAGCCAACGCACTGACGATGGCCGAGTGCAGCACGAAGTATAACGCCGCCAAGGATGCGGGGACACTGGCCGGAGCGACCTGGAACCAGTTCCGCAAGGCTCAGTGCGGTACCGACGCCGCAGCGACGACCGACGCCAAGCCGGCCGATGCCAAGAAAGCGACCGACACCACGAAGGCTGCCGCCGCGGCGGACGACAGCACGGCCAAGGGCCTGACGGCGAAGGAATGCAGCACCAAGTATCAGGCGGCGAAGGCTGCCGGCACGCTGAACGGCATGAAGTGGAACGACTTCCGCAAATCCGAATGCGCCGCCGGTGCATCCGCCGCTGCCGCCGCCAAGCCGGCGACCACCAAGGCCGCCGCGGCTCCCGCCGCTCCCGCAGACAATGGCGGCAAGGGCCTGAGCATGGCCGAATGCAGCACCAAGTATCAGGCCGCCAAGACGGCCAACACGCTGAACGGCATGAAGTGGAACGACTTCCGCAAGACCGAGTGCGGCGCAGCCGCCTCGGATGACGACACCGTGCCGGCCGCCGACGAGGCGAGCTACACCAAGGAGCCGGCGAAGCCGACGACGGCTGCGCCCAAGGGCGTCACCTTCCCGTCCGCGATCTCGCCGAAATATACCAGCGAGACCCCCGGAAAGGGCCGTATGCACACCTGCCTCGACCAGTACTATGCCCTCAAGGACGCCAATTCGCTTGGCGGCCTGAAGTGGATCCAGAAGGGCGGCGGCTTCTACAGCCTGTGCAACGCCAAGCTGAAGAGCTGATCGCTTAGCCATAGTCTCCAAACAAAGGCCCGCGCATCGCAAGATGCGCGGGCCTTTTTTGTTGCGCGAAGACGCACACTGCCTTGCTCGCATCTGCATGTCGCCGGGCTGCCGGCATCATCAATTCGCCTACACTGCCCACCGCCAAGCTCATCGGTAGTCCGTAAAGATTCTGGTTGAACATATAGAGAACAAACCATATACAAAAAGACGTCAAACTTATTATCAACCAGGAGGGTCTTATGCACGGTTTGAAATTGGCGGTATTGGCTGCGACCGCATTTGTCGCTTGGAGCGTCGCCCCCGCAAGCGCACTGACGATGAAGGAATGCGGCGAGACCTATCGAACAGCCAAGGAAGGCGGCACTCTGAACGGCATGGACTGGACGGCTTTTCGCAAGGAGAAGTGCGCGACATCAGCAGCGGACAGTGTCAGCGAGGATACGGTCAAAACCGAGCCGCAGACGAAAAAAGAAACCAGCGCGGCGGTCGCCCCCACTGTAGCGCCCGCGGGCGTGACATTTCCGACCACGCTGGCCGCCGAGTTCAAGACCGAAAAGCCCGCGAAGGCGCGCATGAAGACCTGTCTCCAGGGCTACCATGGCAACAAGGACGCGGGCACGTTGAACGGCCTTCGCTGGATCCAGAAGGGCGGCGGTTATTACAGCCTGTGCAATGCCAAGCTGAAGAGCTGAGCGACAAGACATCTGAAGAAGAGAAGGCCTGCGAACCGCAGGGTTCGCGGGCCTTTTTGTTGCCTTCGAGGGCACGCCAGCGGCGACGTTGCCAATCTCCCCCTTGTGGGGGAGATTGGCTATCACCTAGACTTTCGCCAATCGTCACCGTCGCAGATGCGAGGTCGCGGACAACTCCTCCCCAACGCCAAAAACAAAAAACGCCGCGGAGCAAGCCGCGGCGTTCGATGAAATCGGTGGCCGAACTCAGCTCGACGGCTGTGGTTCCATACCGCCTTCGGGCTCAGGACCCTTCTTGCGGCGGCCGCCGGACTTCGGCACGGCCGAGCCACGACTTGGCGGCGTATCGTCGCCGAGGTCGCGTGCGGGCTTGTGGCCGGCGATCAACTGCTTGATCTCCTCGCCGGACAGCGTCTCGTATTCCAGCAGGCCCTGAGCCAGCGCGATCCATTCCTTCTTCTTCTTGGTCAGGATGGACTTCGCCGACGAATAGGCCTCATCGATCAGGCGGCGCACTTCGGCGTCGATGATCTGCGCCGTTTCTTCCGAGACGTTCTGCGTGCGTGCCACCGAATGGCCAAGGAACACTTCTTCCTGGTTGTCGCCATAGGCGACATGGCCGAGCTTGTCGGAAAAGCCCCAGCGCGTGACCATGGCACGCGCCAGCTTGGTCGCCTGCTCGATATCCGAAGAAGCTCCGGAGGTGATGTTCTCCTTGCCGAACTTGAACTCCTCGGCGACACGGCCGCCCATCATGATGGCGAGCCGCGAGATCATGTATTTGTAGCTCATCGAATAGCGGTCGCCTTCGGGCAACTGCATGACCATGCCGAGTGCACGGCCGCGCGGGATGATGGTGGCCTTGTGCAGCGGATCGGCCGACGGCACGTTGAGCGCGAGGATGGCGTGGCCGGCCTCATGGTAGGCGGTCAGTTCCTTCTCGGCCTGCGTCATGGCCGACGAGCGGCGCTCGGCGCCCATCATGATCTTGTCCTTAGCGTCCTCGAATTCAGCCATGGTGACGAGGCGCTTGTTGCGTCGTGCCGCCATCAGCGCGGATTCGTTGACGAGGTTCATCAGGTCGGCGCCGGAGAAGCCAGGCGTGCCGCGCGCGATCACCTTGAGGTCGACGTTGGGCGCCAGCGGCACGTTGCGCACATGCACCT
>NZ_RZRR01000402.1:0-4858 GCF_003998555.1 Mesorhizobium sp. M7A.F.Ca.CA.002.09.1.1
ATCATGGGCGCCCCTGTTGATGCGGCCCCACCGGTAATAGCGCGATCTGCCTCGGAATCGGGGCGCCGCTGGACACGATCGGCCTTGGGGTTCGTCCTGACGCGATCTTCTGGCTTTGACGCCGGCGCCGCGATCCGCTCGCCGGCCAGCCCGTCGTCGGGGTGATGCATGGCCAGCAAGACACCGATGGCATCGCCAGATTTGGCTGCTTCCAACTGGCGCGTCGGGCTTGACTGGCTTTCCGGCCGCCATGTCGGCAATGGGACGTTGAGCGCCATCATCTCCGGCGCGACGCTCGTGGCAGCGGCATCGGCATTCGCGGCGTCCGGCTTGGCAACGGCCAGCTCGGCCTGCGCCGTGGACGCGCCGGCGATTGCCAACGGTGCGGTTTCCGGGGTGGGAACGGGTGCCGTGAACTCGGCGCGCGGTGCGAAGGCCGGCAGCGGCACTGAGCCCGGCGCCATCGCCATGACGATCGCTTCAGGCGTCTTCCCCTTCTGCCCGGCAAGCGGTTCTTCGCCTGGATCGCTGCCAGCAATCTGGATGTCAGCCCGCTGGGCATCCTGCGGCGGCACGATAGCGATACCCTGTCCGGCCGGTCTGGGTTCGACGGACCTCGCCGGTTTGCGTGGCGCCGGCACCGCTTCGGCGACATCATCGGACTCGTCTGCGCCGCCCCCGCCCAAGAGCGTCGCCAGCAGGCCACGCGGCCTGCGTTGGCCGCCGTCGACGCTTGCCAGCTCGATGTTGGGCGTGCCGGCGCCCTTGCGCGATTTGTAGGCGGCAAACGCCTGCTCATAGCCGGGCAGCGGTTTGCCGTCGCTCGGCACATGCAGTGTGTTGCCGTTCGGAAATACCTTGGCGAGTTCCTGGCGGCTGATGCCCGGCCAATGCCGCACATTGCCGACATCCATGTGTATGAAAGGCGAACCGGAGGTGGGGTAATAACCCACGCCGCCGCCCTGCATTTTGAGGCCGATGTCGCGCAGTTTCTTCAGCGGCACATCCGGCAGGAAGAAGTCCATCGCGCGGCCAACCATGTGTTGGCTCTCCCGGGCCACACCCTTCGAGCGGCTGCGCAGCATGGCGTTCGTCGCCGGCGAACGATAGGCGCTGACCACATGGATATAGGCTGTCGAGCCGCTGGCGCGATAGGCCTGCCAGACAAGATCGAGCAGGCGCGGATCCATCTTCGTCGGTTCGTTGCGACGCCAGTCGCGCAGCATGAGATTGATCTTCTTCAATCCCGCCGGATCATAGCGCCCATTGCGCTTGAAGACGATTTCAGCCTTCTCGCCCGTATGGAGATGTTGAATCCTCAAAGCACGCGTCTCCGCGAACGCGCCGGTAGCGCACAGGCAAAGGAACGCTGCGATGATGGCAGGCAGGGTCCAAAGACGGGAAGCACCGGGGGCGTTTTGCACGTTTTCGCTCACGTTCATGCCTTGCACGTTCTTTTGTTTCGGGCGATTTAGATTTCCGCCCAGATCAGGAGCCTTTCGGCCCTCTTCCTGACAAGCATGGATCTGACCGGCGAAGACGGGCATCCATGCCACAATACGTCATGTCGATGAATAGCATCTTGGTTAATGAATCGTGTCTTGCCGGAATGCGCTTCGGCTGGATTTGCCTGTGGCAGCCATTTTCTGAAGCAATGAACCGCTGATCGGGTCTGCCGGCACGAGGGCCGCGCCATCCCATGTACCCGCCTCGCCCTCGCAAATGCAGAGGACGATCGTGCGGCAACAGGGATGTTGGAAACTGGTGCTGCGAGAGAGGATTGAACTCTCGACCTCTCCCTTACCAAGGGAGTGCTCTACCACTGAGCTACCGCAGCCGCTGATGGCGGGGCTTCTGCCATATCGAACCGGCAAGCGCAAGGCCAAGTGCAACGCTTCTGTGAAAGGCTTTGCCGGATGGCTTTTAATGACATGGCAGTGCCACAATGTTGGCTATCCCTGAACAGCAAGCTGGTGGGTCGCCGGCGGGATGGGCGATGGACGACAAGACAATTCCAGTGAAAAAGGATGGTCCACCGAAAAGCAGCGCAACAATCCGCAAGGATCGGCTCGCCGAGCAATTGCGCGCCAATCTGCAGAAGCGCAAGGCGCAGTCGCGCTCGCGGCGGACCGGCGAGGCCGACCTGCGTCCGGACGGGCTCGCTGCATCGAAGAAAATACAAAAAGATTAACTCAAATAGGTCACTCTTGGCCTGGGGTGGGCGAAATCCTATTTCTTGAACCAGATTGGCCAATGGTCTAGACGGGCCGCTACTCAAACGATTGAACCGGCCCTTTTTTGGCCGAGAGGGACGTTCTTCCATGGATCGCATCAGAATTGTCGGGGGCAACAAGCTCTCCGGAAGCATTCCGATCTCGGGCGCGAAAAACGCGGCGCTGCCTTTGATGATCGCCTCGCTTTTGACCGACGACACACTGACGCTGGAAAACGTGCCGCATCTGGCCGATGTTGAGCAGCTGATCCGCATCCTGGGCAATCACGGCGTCGATTATTCGGTCAATGGCCGCCGCGAGAAGCAGAATGAGGGCTATTCGCGCACCATCAACTTCTCCGCCCGCAACATCGTCGACACCACAGCGCCCTACGAGCTGGTGTCGAAGATGCGCGCCTCGTTCTGGGTGATCGGCCCGCTGCTGGCGCGCATGGGCGAAGCAAAAGTGTCGCTGCCGGGCGGTTGCGCCATCGGCACGCGGCCGGTCGATCTGTTCCTCGAGGGCCTCCAGGCGCTGGGCGCTGATATCGACGTCGACACCGGCTATGTCATCGCCAAGACCCGGAATGGCCGCCTTGTCGGCAACCGCTATATCTTCCCGAAGGTCTCGGTCGGCGCCACCCATGTGCTGATGATGGCCGCGGCACTCGCCAAGGGCGAGACGGTGCTGGAAAATGCCGCCTGCGAGCCCGAGATCGTCAATCTGGCCGAGTGCCTCAACGCCATGGGCGCGAAGATTTCCGGCGCCGGCACGCCAACCATTGCCATCGACGGCGTCGAATCGCTCTCCGGTGCGCGCGTGCGCGTCATTCCCGACCGCATCGAGACCGGCACCTATGCGATGGCCGTCGCCATGACCGGCGGCGACGTCGTGCTCGAAGGCGCGCGTGCGGACCTGCTGCAGACCGCACTGGACGTGATCGCCCAGACGGGTGCGGAGATCACGCCGACCAATTCCGGCATCCGGGTGAGGCGCAACGGCGCCGGCATTTCGCCGGTCGACGTGACGACAGCACCCTTCCCGGCCTTCCCGACCGATTTGCAGGCGCAGTTCATGGGCCTGATGACCATGGCCAAGGGTAAGTCGCGCATCACCGAGACGATCTTCGAGAACCGCTTCATGCATGTGCAGGAACTGGCGCGGCTCGGCGCTCACATCACGCTTTCGGGCCAGACGGCGATCGTCGACGGCGTGCCGAAGCTGAAGGGCGCGCCGGTCATGGCGACCGATCTTCGCGCCTCTGTCTCGCTGGTCATCGCCGGCCTGGCGGCGGAAGGCGAGACCACGGTCAACCGCGTCTACCACCTCGATCGCGGCTTCGAGCGGCTGGAAGAAAAGCTGTCCAACTGCGGCGCGGTGATCGAACGGGTTTCGGCGTAGCCCGCGACCTCGGCTCCTCTCTAGCAGCGCAGGAGATTGGCGAAATCCTTCGCGGCAGCGTCCTTCTCCCCGTCACTATCCGGGGAGAAGTGCCCGGCAGGGCGATGAGGGGCAGCGCAGAGCTGCAGCTGTTGGTGCGGTTGCACCGATCGCCAAGACCGCCTAACAGAAGGCTGAACAATCAACCTTCAGGTGCGAAATCCGTATGACCGCCCTTAAGCTTATCGCGCTCGACGACCAGGATCTGAGCATCGTTTCGGCTCATGTCCAGGATGCCGTGCTGAAAGTCAGCGACCTCGAATTCCTCCCCGCGGCCAAGCGTTTCCTGCTGACCATGAACCGTTTCGTCTGGGAGGCAAAATCCGGCCTGTTTCGCCAGCATAATGAGCGACGGCAGGCCGTGCTGCATTTCGACCGCGTGCTCGGGGCCAAGACCAGCGGTATTGACCGCGACAAGCCTGCCGAAGTCCTGTCGCTGCTGGCGATCAGCTTCATCGAGATCAGCAAGCCGGCCGGCATCGTCGAGCTGATCTTCTCGGGCGGCGGTGCGATCATGCTCGACGTCGAGTGCATCGAGGCCCGTCTTGCCGACATCGGCGGGGCGTGGGAAGCCACCTCGCGCCCCATCCACAAGGCCTGAGCGTCCGATGGCCATCACGCTTCGTCAGTCCGATGCCGATTTCGAGCAACGTTTCGCCGCCTTCCTCACGACCAAGCGGGAGGTCTCCGCCGATGTCGATGCCGCGGTGCGCGACATCATCGCGCGCGTGCGCGCCGAGGGCGACGCGGCACTGATCGACTATACGCGGAAATTCGATCGCGCCGATTTGACCGGCCTCGGCATTGCCGTGTCTAAGGAAGACATCGCAACCGCCTACGAAACGGCCGACCCAAAGACGATCGAGGCGCTGGAGTTCGCGCGCGACCGCATCCGCTCGCATCATGAACGGCAGCGGCCGAAGGACGATCGCTATACAGATGCCGCCGGCGTCGAGCTCGGCTGGCGTTGGACGGCGATCGAGGCCGTCGGGCTCTATGTGCCGGGCGGTACGGCGAGCTATCCGAGCTCGGTGCTGATGAACGCCGTGCCGGCCAGAGTGGCCGGCGTCGAGCGCATCGTCATGGTCGTGCCGGCGCCGGGCGGCATCATCAATCCGCTGGTGCTGGTGGCAGCGGACATATCAGGCGTGTCCGAAATCTACCGCGTCGGCGGCGCGCAGGCGATCGCCGCCCTCGCCTATGGC
>NZ_RZRR01000403.1:0-4848 GCF_003998555.1 Mesorhizobium sp. M7A.F.Ca.CA.002.09.1.1
TCCTCGATCAGATCCCAGCGATAGAGCGCACCGGAGCGGACGAGCCGGTAGCCAATACAATTGTGGTTCGCCAAATCGGCAACGCTGCTGGGACGGCCGTGCCGTCCGATATAAACGGGCGAGGCCACGATGACGACGGAGAACGGCGGCGTCAGCCGGACCGCGACCATGTCCTGGGCGATCATCTCGCCAAGCCGGATGCCGGCATCGAAGCCTTCGCCGACGATATCAACCAGACCCTGGTCAGCGAAGACCTCGACGGTAACCTCCGGATAGCGCTCGGCCATCGCGGCGACCACCGGCGTCACCGCCAATGGTATGGCGATGTTGGAGGCGTTGATCCTGAGCAGGCCAGACGGCCTGCCTTTGACGCTGCGGATACGGTCCATCCGCTCGGCAATATCCTGGAGGGCCGGAGCCGCCGTTTCCACCAGCGCCTTGCCGGCCTCGGTGAGCGAAACGCTGCGCGTCGTCCGTGCGAACAAAGGCTGGCCGATCCGCTCTTCGACAATGCGCACCGCATGGCTGACTGCCGAAGGGCTCATGCCGAGTTCGGCGGCGGCAAGCGCAAAGCCGCCGCGTCGGGCCACGGCGACGATCACAGGCAAGTGGGTGAGCAGGTCCCGGTACATTCATGCATGATATCGCATGGTCCATACGAACAATGCAATCTTATCGATGTCGACCGAGCGGTCCACATTGCCGGCCGCACGTCGGCGATGGGCTGATGGCATCGAGGAGAAAGAACATGAATGCGTTGAAGCGCGTAACTTTCGCGGCAGGCATGGCGTTGGCGCCGATGGACGCCGGCGGGGCGGAGCCATCAGACTGGCGGGCCCTCGCAGACGAACGCGCGGTCATTCGCATTGCCGATGCCATCGACCGGGCCGTCGACGCCCAGGACTGGAAGCTTGCACGCAGCTATTTCGCGGATCGGGCCACTGCCGATTTCAGCAGCCTTTCCGGACAGCCGGCGGCCAACATCGCTTCCGACGACCTGATTGGCGCCTGGGCGGCCAACCTCAAGGGCAGCAAGACAAGCCTGCATCTGCGCACCAATCACCAGGTCGTTCTCGAAGGGGACACGGCGACTGTCCTGTCGAACGGCTATGCCTGGAACCGGATGGAAGGCAATGGCGACCCGCTTTGGGAGGTCTGGGGCACCTATGAGCATCACCTGACGCGTTTTGCGGATGGCTGGAAGGTCGATGGCTTTGCGTTCCGCATGACACACGAGCGCGGCAATCCCTGGGTCAAGACCACTCCGGGCCAGTGACGCTCGGGCATCTATCACCAAGCATTGGAAGACGATTATGACCATGACCTACTACACTCTTGGCAACAGCGGCCTCAGGGTCAGCCGGCTGGCGCTGGGCACGATGACTTTCGGCACGGAATGGGGCTGGGGAGCCGACAGGGATACGGCGCGGGCGATGTTCGACGCCTATGTCGAGGCGGGCGGCAATTTCTTCGACACGGCGGATCTCTACACAGACGGCACGGCCGAAGCCTGGCTTGGCGAATTCATCGCCGAGCGCGGCTTGCGCGACATGGCGGTGATCGCCAGCAAGTTCACCATGAACATGCAGCCCGGCAATCCGAATGCCGGCGGCAATGGCCGCAAGAACATCATGCGGGCCGTCGATGCTTCGCTGAAACGGTTGGGGACCGACTATATCGATCTCTATCTCATGCATGTCTGGGACAGGCTGACCCCGGCCGAGGAGGTCATGCGCACGCTGGACGACCTGGTTCGGATGGGCAAGGTGCGCCATGTCGGTCTTTCGGATGTGCCCGCCTGGTATGCGGGCCGCGCACAGGCGATCGCCGAATTGCGCGGATATGAGCCGGTTTCGGCGCTACAGCTCGAATATTCATTGGCCGAACGCGCGATCGAGAATGAGTTCGTGCCATTCGGCACGCGCCATGGCGCCGGCATCATGGTGTGGAGCCCGCTGGCCAGCGGACTGCTGAGCGGCAAGTATCGGCCGGCTCAGGCCGGAACCGCGGGCCGGCTCGACGGATTTCGCAACTCGACGCATCCGGGGTTCCAAAAGTTCACGCAACGCAACTGGGCTATCGTGGCCGAACTCGAGAAGGTCGCATCCGAGATCGGCCGCAGCATGCCTCAGGTCGCGCTCAACTGGGTAGCGACGCAGCCGGGGATCGCGACCGTCATTCTCGGTGCGACGACGCTCAGCCAAATGCAGGACAATCTTGGCGCGCTGGATTTCGAGATTCCGAAAGCGCATCGCGACCGGCTGGAGAGGGTCAGCAGAACTCCAGCGCCGTTTCCCTATTCCTATTTCGGCGCGCAGATACAGGCGCGCGTCACCGGCGGCGCGACAACCGGCGACAAGCCCTCCAACTACGTGTCACCGGTGCTTATCGAAGGAGAGTCGGCCAGCGTGTCCACCAATTGATTGATGGGACAGGAAACCGGCGAATTTGCCGTTTGGGCGCCGCGTGACATCGCGGCGCCCTTCGTGTATCGGAACGCCATTGTTTCGAGGCGGCGCCTGCGCGAGGGTAGCCACCGAAACGCGCCACATGCAAATGAAGAGGCCCAGATGACGGTGAAGCCCCTCTACCGACGTGTCTTGTTGAAAGCGTCGGGCGAAGCGTTGATGGGCGAGCAGCATTTCGGCATCGACGTTTCAGTGGTGGATCGCATCGCCGGCGACATCGCCGAGGCGCGTGCATTGGGCATCGAGGTCGGTGTCGTCATCGGCGGCGGCAACATCTTTCGCGGCGTGGCCGTTGCCTCCAAGGGCGGCGACCGTGTCACCGGCGACCACATGGGCATGCTTGCCACGGTGATCAACTCGCTGGCGCTGCGCACGTCGTTGAACAAGATCGGCGTCGACGCCGTGGTGCTTTCGGCGATCGCCATGCCCGAACTTTGCGAGAGCTTTTCGCAGCGCCAGGCGACTGCCTACATGAACCAGGGCAAGGTGGTGATCTTCGCCGGCGGCACCGGTAATCCGTTCTTCACCACTGATTCGGCCGCCGCCCTCCGCGCGGCTGAAATCGGCGCCGACGCACTGTTCAAGGGCACTCAGGTCGACGGCGTCTACTCGGCGGACCCGAAGAAGGACCCGAATGCGACGCGTTTCGAGCGCATCAGCCATGGCGAAGTCATAAATCGCGGCCTTTCCATCATGGATACTGCAGCGATTGCACTTGCGCGCGAAAACAACATTCCGATAATCGTCTATTCGATCCACGAAAAAGGTGGTTTCGGCGATATTCTGAGGGGCGGCGGCCGCTGCACGGTCGTCGCGGACGATTGATCGGCGGCCAGGCTCGAAGGGAAACCGGTTTTCGAAGGTCCGATTCGAAGACGGAGCAGTGAGCCCGCATTAGACGGGTCGAGGAGATAAAGATGAGTGGTGAGTACGACGATCTCAAGCGGCGCATGGATGGGGCCATCGCCGCGTTCAAGCATGATCTGGCTTCGCTGCGGACCGGTCGCGCCTCCAGCAATCTGCTTGATGCGATCCAGGTGCAGGCCTATGGCACCACCATGCCGATCAACCAGGTCGCCAACGTCTCGGTGCCGGAGCCGCGCATGATCTCGGTATCGGTATGGGACAAGTCGATGGTCGGCGCGGTCGACCGCGCGATCCGCGAATCCAATCTGGGTTTCAACCCGATCGTGGACGGCACCAACCTCAGGATTCCGCTTCCCGAACTCAACGAACAGCGACGCAAGGAACTGGTCAAGATCTCGCACACCTACGCCGAGAACGCCCGGGTCGCCGCGCGCCATGTGCGCCGCGACGGCATGGACTTCCTGAAGAAGGCGGAGAAGGACGGCGACATCAGCGAGGACGATCAGCGCAAGCGCTCGGACCAGGTTCAGAAACTTACCGACGAGACGATCAGCACCATCGACCACCTGCTTTCCGATAAGGAAGCTGAAATCATGCAGGTTTAGGGTCTTGGCCTCCGGCTGACCCGAAAGCGAGAACATGGCAACGCCCGCGCATGTCGCGATCATCATGGACGGAAACGGACGCTGGGCCAAGGCGCGCGGCTTGCCTCGTCTTGCGGGCCATCGTGCCGGCGTCGAGGCGCTGCGCAAGACGGTGCGCGCAGCACCCGGACTCGGCATCTCCTACCTGACCGTCTACGCTTTCTCGTCGGAGAACTGGTCGCGGCCGAAATCCGAGGTCAGCGACCTGATGGGCCTTCTGAAAATGTTCATCCGCCGTGACCTTGCCGAACTGCACCAGAGCGGTGTGCGGGTTAGAATCATCGGCGACCGGGCAGGGCTGCAGCCCGATATCAGGGGACTGCTCGACGAGGCCGAAACGCTGACTGCCGCAAATGAATCTCTGACGCTGGTGATCGCCTTCAACTATGGCGGACGCGACGAGATCGTTCGCACGGCGCAAAAGCTCGCTTTGGCCGTGGCGCGTGGCGAACTCGACGCCGAGGCGATATCTGCCGAAAGCTTTGCCGTTGCGCTTGATACGCAAGGCATTCCCGACCCGGAACTGGTCATTCGCACCAGCGGCGAGCTTCGGCTGTCGAATTTCCTCCTGTGGCAGGCCGCCTATAGCGAGCTTGTCTTCCTGCCTTGCTACTGGCCCGACTTCAGCCGCGAACACCTTGCCGAGGCCTTGCGTGAGTTTGCTGGCCGCGAACGCCGTTTCGGCGGACTTGGAGGCCAGGACGTCGCTTCGCGACCGGCCGCGGGATGAGCAATCTCCAGCTGCGTGTCGTTTCGGCGATCGTGCTCGCCATCATCACTCTCGGTCTGACCTGGATCGGCGGTCTGCCGTTCCGGCTGCTGTGCGCCGTGATATCGGCGGCGATCTTCTATGAATGGACCCGCATGTC
>NZ_RZRR01000404.1:0-4828 GCF_003998555.1 Mesorhizobium sp. M7A.F.Ca.CA.002.09.1.1
GCCGGCTCCGCTCCTGGCGGCTGGCGAGTTGAAGAGGTTCCTGAACGCCTTGCCAAGGCCGCCCGTCGGGCTTGGCATAGGCCAGCACATCGCCGCCATCGGCCGGCCGGCCTTGCCGCGTCGGTTTTGCCGGCTGGGCCTGCTGGACCGTCTCGCGTGCCGGCTTCGGCTGCTGAACGGATTTCGGCTGCTGGACGGACTTAGGCTCCTGCTGGACCACTTTGGGCTGCGGCGCGTCGAATTGCGGACGCCGGGTCGGCAACGGCACGTCGTCGGTCAGAGCGTCCGGCAGCGCGGCGGCATCGCCGGGTTGATCCTGCTGGGTTTCGACGGGTGAAACCACGACATCGGCTGACGATTCCTCGATCGGCAGCGGTGAGGCGAACGCCTCGTCGTCGGCCGGCAGGGACTGCACCAGAGCAAGCGCCAACTGCGAATTGTCTGGCGTACCGGATTGGGCAAAACCCATCGGCGGCGGTGCGGTCTGCACGACCACCGAGTCGGTATCCAGCCGGGCGAAACGTTCGGCCGCCGGAACTGGCATGTTATCGGACAGGCTGGCTGTGACCTGGACGGAGGGCACCAACGACGCCTCGGCAATTCGCGGTGCGACGGTGGAGATCACCGGGCGGGTGTTGGCACTGGCGGCAGGCTTTCCGGCGTCGGCAAAGGCAGCGGCCAGCTTCATCGGCGAAAGCGACGCTTCCATGCGTTCGAAGCGCTCCTGCGCCTTCGACTTCACGGCGGCGGGCATCGGCTTTGCCTGCGCTACAAGGCGTTCGGATTTTTCCGCCCGCGCGCTTACCCTGGCCAGCTTGAAACAGCTGGCGCCGCACTGCACCGAATGATCATGCAGGGCCTGAGTGCCGCCATTGGCGTTGGCCAGCACGAAGGGTGCTTTCAAAAAGTGCTGTTTCAGCGGATCGGCAAGTGCGAGCGATCCCGGTGTCGACAGTGTCTGGGGCAGGCCAACCGAAGTTGCCGATAGAGAGGCGCCGACGGAACTGAGGCCAGCCATGGTGCCGATCAACCAAAGGCCGATGGCGGTGCTGACGCAAGGCAGCGCGACCCAGCGGGCCACCCGGCCAGCGTTGAAGGAAGGGGAACGTGGAGCATCGACGAACTCGCCGCCCTCACGCTGTCCCCGGTTTTTTTTGTGTGTACTCAACAACGCCATGCAACCAATCTCGCTTCAATCGGTTTCCCCGTACGTGGCCTTGAGAGCCGCGACGACCATTCTGTGAGTGATCCCAGGTGGTCCCCGACGCGTTTGCCGCGTCTGTAGTTGGTTGCCGATTGCTTCAAAATATGGACAAAGTTGGTTAATCAATTCCTCTCAAAACCAACGACGAGATGTGGATTTTGGCCAAATCAGCCTTCGTCCACGGCCAGGAAAGTGGTGTTGTCGCCCTTCCGACCTGGTTTTGCTGCCTGTTTTTGGCGGCCGAGTCAAGCAAAACAGCCACTGCTAATTTTTACGCAGCGCCTCCGCGCGGTGTATGCAGCGAACCGACTGCCGGCAGACCTGCCTACAAAAGGCGCGCGTGTTTCCGGTAAAACTGTTGCCTGCCATGCTAGATTTCTCGCGGGAAGGCGGCCTCAAACGGCCCACCCTCAGTTGAACCAAAGCGCAAACGTCAAAAACCCGTCGCCGCCGAACTGGCGCTGGATCTGGTCGAAATCGTCGCTGGTCGCGAGCTCGCCGCTTTCGAGGTAGGGCGCGATGGCCGGGCCGGTGATCGACAGCACGAGATCGAAGTTTTTTGGCTCGTCGAAGAAGCGCTTCATGTTGATGCCAAGCCCAGTACTGGCGGTGACGCGGAAATGCGGCAGCAGCCTGCGGCCTTCCAGGAGATCCTCGGCCATGGTCAAGGCGGCGAGCCAGGCCTGGACCTGCTCCTCGCCGACTTCGAGGCCGGTGAGCGGGTTCTCGCCCTTCTGCTGCGGTCCAGGCAGCCATTCGCGGTCATTGTCGGTCTCGGCGCGGATCGCCTTCCAGTCCTCGCGCGACAGCCGGATCATTTCCAGCAGGTGGCGGCGCGCCGCTTGCCGGCGCTCCGGTTCGATCACCGGCCAGTTGACGAGATGCACCATCGAGATGAAATCGGCGATGCGCCATTCCGAGGAGAAGATGCTCGAGCCCATATCGCCGGCCGGCGGCACCAGAATATCCTGCAGCGGCAATTTGGCGCGCGGGAACAGCATGTGAAACGAGCCGTCGAAGGTGCTCCTGAAATCATGCGCCAGCCAGAAATCGGCCTGCGCCATCAGGAACTCGGCATAGCCCTGCAGCCAGTAGCCGTCGGCGCGGTCGAAGCGGAAGGTGAGCGTGGGGGCGGCGGCGTCCGACGAGATACCGCCGCGCGAGAGTGAGGCGATGATCGCCGCCATGCTCTCGTCCGGCGCGATGGTGCCGTCCTCGTTGAGGTCGATGCCGGCATGGGTGAGATCGATGACCATGCCGATATCGGCATTGGGCGGCACCGAGGCAAACGTGGCTGCGGATTTCTCCAGCCGGTCACGGAAGCCGACCAGGATGGCGCGGAACTGCTCGTAAGTGAGCGGCTCGGGATTGGGATTGTCGGGCACTGGCAACCGCATCAGCGGCAGCATGAAGGATTGCGGGCTTTCGAAACCATGACGGTGCAGGCCGGTGGCCAGGATCTCCAGTGCGGTAAAGAACTCGCCCGCCCCGGCCGCATAGGCGGATGCCGGGTCTTTTGGCGCGGCAGCCTCCAGCGTCGAGAGAGCGGTGTCGCGCGCGGCCACGGTCTTCGCCTCAAACAATGTGGTTGCCGCTTCTGGCATTGCCGCCGACGCGGAAGACAGCGGCAGGAGCAGAATGAAAGCGGATGTCAGCAGGCCTGCCAGTCGTGTCATCTTTTCCCCCCAATGTTTGTCGCGCAGTGCAAACATACACCATTTGCAGCGTCGCGCTTCAACCCGCCCCGCGGACGGTCTACACAGGGCAAACAATTGGGCATCGCGTGTCGAATTATCCGTTTTCCTACAAGCTGTCCTGGCTGCCGCGTTTCCTGAAGCCGTCACTGGCCGGCGACGCTCAAGACTTTGCGCCGATGGCCGGGACGCTGATGGATCCACCGCCGAAGCAAGCGGTGCGGCTTGCCTTTGTCGGCGACATCTCGGCGGTGGCCAACCGCAGCGCGCCGGATTGCGATCCGGCGATCAAGGCGCTGCTCGGCGCTGCCGATCTGGTGATCGGCAATTGCGAAAGCCCTGTTGTGGACAGGCCAAGCGCGGTGCTGGGCACAAGGCTCGGCACGCATCATGCGATGAGCGAGCCGTTCCTGGCCGAGGCGCTGACGGCGGTTGGTGTTGCGCGCGAAAAACTCGTGCTGTCGCTGGCCAACAACCATGTGCTGGATCAGGGCATCGCCGGTTTCGACGAGACAATCGCGGCGTTGCTGCGGCTCGGCATCCGCACGATCGGCCTGGCCGACGGTCCGGTTGTGCCGATTCAGGTTGGATCGCTTGATATCGGCTTCGCCGCCTTCACGCTGTGGCGGAACGCCGATGAAAAACTGTTTGCCGGGCGCGTTTCGATGGACAGCGATCCGGCGAGCTGGCCACCCGCTGGCTTGGACCTTCTCTGCGCCGTGCCGCATTGGGACTGGGAGTTCCGACATTTTCCGCGCGACGGGACGCGAGCGCTGGCCAGGCGGCTGGCCGGGCAGGGCGCCGGGCTGATCGCGGGCCATCATGCCCATGTCGTGCAGCCGGTGGAAAAGATTGACGGGACGATCGTCGCCTATGGGCTCGGCGATTTCCTCGGTACCGCCTTTGCCCGGCAGCCATGGCCGGGCCGCATCGGCTCTATCCTCGTTGTCGATGTCAGTGCCGATGCCGGTACGCGCGGCAGGATCGCGTCTTACCGGATGCATCCCTTCATGCGCCTGCGCGCTGGCGACCACGAGCGGCTGGTGTTGATGGAGGCTTTGGAGGGCCGAATGCGTGACAGGGTCGCGGAGCGACTGAAAGCGGTCTTCCCTTCTCCACCAACCGATGAAGGCGTTCCCGCTTAACCATCTGGCGGCCCTTGCAAAACCAACTATCATGCTCCCGCAGAGGCAGGATTGCGGGGGTAGCGGTGGAATCAGCGGATTTCATGCCGAGCGAAACGGTCATCGCCGGCATCCGAAAAGACATCGAGGCCTATGAAGCGGCGAGGGCTTCGGCGGTCCGGCAGGTGCGCTGGCGGGTGCCGGTGTTCGTGGGGCTGGTGCTGGTGGCCGTGGTGCTGGTCGCCTGGCTGTTCAACAAGGTCGCCGACCCCAACGAGCAATGGGTCTCGACGCCGCATGTATTTCTCTATGTGATCGGCTTCGCGGCTTCGATCCTGCTCTATTTCCAGGCCAGGAAACCGGCGACGCGGCTGCAGCAATCGTTCCGCGAGACGCTGCTGCCGATCATATTCGGCTTCATCGCCGACATGCGCTACCAGCATGGCGTGACGCCGAATTCCTTCGACCGGTTGCCGCGCACGGCGGTTGGTCCGTTCAACCGGCAGGCGTTCGACGACATCGTGGCGGGCCGCTATGAGGGGTTTCCGTTCGAACTGTACGAGGCGCATCTGCGGGAAGGGTCGGGCAAGGGCTCCTCGACCGCCTTCCAGGGCGTCATCGTCGCTTTCGAGACCATCGCGCCGTTTCCCGGCATATTGGTGGCGACGCGGCGGACCAACGCGGTGATCAGCTTCTTTCGCGGCATATTTGCCAGCAAGCTGCAAGAGCTGTCCAGCGGCGATGCTTTGCTCGATGCCGCCTACGAGTTCCGCACCGACAATCTCGGGGCGGCACAGCCATTGGTG
>NZ_RZRR01000405.1:0-4827 GCF_003998555.1 Mesorhizobium sp. M7A.F.Ca.CA.002.09.1.1
CATCATGGACGTTCGATTCCTGCGCGGCCGAAAGCGGCGCCGAAGGCCTCAAGGTGCTGATCGCCGCAGCCGCCTATGGCGTGCCGGTCGATTGCGTCGTGCTCGACTACCAGATGCCTGAAATGAGCGGCGCCGAAATGGCGCGGATCGTGCGCAACACCGCTGGCCTTGCCGGAACGCCGATCATCATGCTGACCTCGGTCGACCAGTCGCTCGCCAACACCAGCTATCGCGATCTCGGCATCGATGCCCAGTTGATCAAGCCGGCGCGCTCTTCGGTGCTGCTGGAAACGCTGGTCGCCACCATCCAGCGGCATCGCCACAACACTGGCGGCAGCGACGCGCAGCCGCTCGCGGCCGACGTCGCTGCGAGCAATGTGACGCGGCCGCAGCCCTCGGCACCGTCCGAACAGCGGGCGCTGCTGCAGCCGCCTTCGATTCGCCCCCGGCCACCGGTGGCGGCTGGTGGCGACAGGCTGGACATACTGGTGGCCGAGGACAATGAGGTAAACCAGATGGTGTTCACCCAGATTCTCGGCGAGACCGGTTATGGTTTCGAGATCGTCGGCAATGGCCGCAAGGCGCTCGATGCCTTCGGCCGGCTCAACCCGTGCATGATCCTGATGGATGTCTCCATGCCGGAGATGAACGGTCTCGAAGCGACCGCCGCCATTCGCCGGCTGGAGGAAGAAACCGGCACGCATGTGCCGATCGTCGGCGTCACCGCGCATGCGCTGAAGGGCGACCGCGAGCGCTGCCTGGAGGCAGGCATGGACGACTATCTGCCCAAGCCGATCAGTCCCCGGGCGCTGCTCGAGAAGGTCGAGCGCTGGGTCGGCGCCAGCCGGCAGGCTCAGCGCAACGCCGGGTAGGGCCGGTCCTGCCTGTCCGAGTGCCGGGAATACGGCGAAGATTCGCGCCCTGCCAGCGGCCAAGACTATGGTGCGATCGCACCATATCAAAGGTTGTATCCAGCCGAGACAATGGCGGCGTTCGATTCCTCCCTTTCCAGTTACGGGCGGGAGCAGCGACCGCCGGCATGAGACAGCGTCAACCTACCCCAACGGACCTGTTTTCGGCGATGGCCCGGCCATGACACCGTCTGGCTGAGAGCAACGCGCTCCCGTCCGGCTTTTTTTCGTAAAGGCCGGCTAACCCCAAATCGCTGGCCAATCTCGGCCCCAAGCGGAGCAAGTCTCTGATTCCGGGGACAAAGCCGGGCTGCGTGTTCAGTGCCGGCCAGGCGGCGTTTTGCTCATCGCGATGACGCGTTACCGGGGTGACATCAAACTGTCATGCGACTGTTATAATCGAAGGCTATTGGCCTCAGCGGGCGCCGACTGACGAGCGCCGAGAGACCATCTTCCGAACAGGAGCAGGCCACATGAAGAAATTCCTCTATACGGCGTCGGCCGCTGCGCTTGCGCTCGCCGCGTCGTCCGGCTTCGCCGCCGCGCGCGACCAGATCCAGGTCGCCGGATCATCGACCGTGTTACCTTATGCCAAGATCGTTGCCGAGCAGTTCGGCGAAACGTTCACCAACTTCAAGACCCCGGTCGTCGAATCCGGCGGCAGCGGCGCCGGCATCAAGGAATTCTGCAAGGGCGTCGGCGAAGACACGATCGACATCGCCAACTCGTCGCGTCCGATCAAGGCGGACGAACTCAAGTCCTGCGCCGCCGCCGGCGTGAAGGAAGTCCAGGAAGTCCGGATCGGCTATGACGGCATCGTCTTCGCCACCGACATCAAGGGCCCGGACTGGGCGCTGGTTCCCGCCGACATCTACAAGGCGCTCGCGGCCAAGCTGGTCGTCGACGGCAAGCTCGTCGACAATCCGAACACCAAGTGGAGCCAGGTCAATCCGAAGCTGCCCGACTGGGACATCGCCGCCTACATTCCGGGCGAAAAGCACGGCACGCGCGAAGTGTTCGAGACCAAGCTCCTCGATGCCGGCTGTGACAAGGCTGCTCTCAAGGCCGCCGGCATTGCCGACGACAAGGAAATCGGCAAAACCTGCATTGCCATCCGCAAGGACGGCAAGGCCGTCGACATCGATGGCGACTATACCGAGACGCTCGCCCGCATCGACTCCAACAAGACCGGCGTCGGCGTGTTCGGCCTCGCCTTCTATGAGAACAATGCCGACAAGCTGAAGGTCGCCACCGTGGAAGGTATCGTGCCTTCGACCGAGACGATTGCCAGCGGCAAGTATCCCGTCTCGCGCCCGCTGTTCTTCTACGTCAAGAAGGCGCATCTGGGCGTCGTTCCCGGCCTCAAGGAATATGTCGAGTTCTTCCTCGACGACCAGATGGTTGGCCCGGAAAGCCCGCTCGCCGAATACGGCCTCGTTGCTGCTCCGGATGCCGAGCGTCAGGCCCAGCGTGACGCTTTCGCCGCCGGAAAGTCGATGTAATCAAGCTGCCGAACCGGGGTGCGGGTCAAATCCGCGCCCCGGTTTCACCGCAGGCCGCAATGGTGGCTGCGTTAGAATTTCCCTTGGGGTGGGTCCATGTCGTCCTTGCTCGTACTGGCCATCGTCGTTGCCGTCGGCCTGGTTGCCTTTTTCATCGGCCGGCAGCGTGCCGCGGCCCAGGACAATGGCAAAGTCAAGCCGCATTCGCGTGCCCACTATCACGGCTGGTGGGCCTTCCTGCTCGCCGTCCTGCCTGCTCTTTTGCTGCTTGCCGTCTGGGCCGTCGGTTCTTCGGTCTATCTTGACCGGCACATCCACGCTGCCTTGCCCGAGCGTACCGTCGACAGCAAGGTTGCCAGCGAGGCACTGGATGTCAGCCTGGTAAAGAGCCTCGCCAGGGGCCTGCGCAAACTCGATGCTGGCACACTGGCCGCAATGCCTGCCAGCTTTGCCGAGTTGCAGCCGCTGCTCGCCGCCAAGGGCGTGGCACTGGCGAGCGACACACAGGATTACATGATCCCGATCGCCGTCGAGGCGAACAAGGTCCAGGACCGGCTCGGCCTGTTCGGCGCCATTGTCATTCTGGCTTCCTCGATCGCCGGCGCCTTCTATGCGCTCAGGCAGATCGAGCCGCGCGCCAGGGCGCGCAACAATGTCGAGCGGTTGATGCTGTGGGGGCTGCTTGCCGCCTCCACCATCGCCATCCTGACCACCGTCGGCATCGTGCTTTCGATGCTGTTCCAGACGATCACCTTCTTCGAGAGCGTCTCGCCGATGAGTTTCTTCTTCGGCACGGTCTGGGATCCGCGTTTTGCCGCTGCCGGTTCGGGCGGCAGCCAGGGCCAGTTCGGCCTGATCCCGCTTCTTGCCGGCACGCTCTATATCGCCGCCGTCGCGCTGCTGGTTGCGGTGCCGGTCGGGCTGATGTCGGCTGTCTACATGGCCGAATACGCAACGCCCAGGGTGCGCTCGGTGGTCAAGCCGGCGCTTGAACTGCTGGCCGGCATACCGACCATCGTCTACGGCATCTTCGCCGTCGTCACGCTTGGGCCGTTCCTGCCCGACCTGTCAGCGGCGCTGACCGGCGGCTCGCCGTTCATCCAGGGCCAGAGCATCTTCACCGCCGGCCTGGTCATGGGCGTCATGCTGATCCCGGTCGTCTCCTCTCTCTCAGACGACATCATAACCGCGGTGCCGCGCGCCATGCGCGACGGGTCGCTCGGCCTCGGCGCGACCCGCTCCGAGACGATCAAGCGGGTGATCCTGCCGGCGGCACTGCCCGGCATCGTCGGCGCCATCCTGCTGACTGCCTCGCGCGCCATCGGCGAAACGATGATTGTCGTGCTGGCGGCGGGCGTCGCCGCCAACCTCACCATCAACCCGTTCGAGGCGATGACGACCATCACCGTCAAGATCGTCAACCAGCTCACCGGCGACCTCGAGTTCAATTCGCCGCAGACGCTGGTCGCCTTCGCGCTCGGGCTGACGCTGTTCACGCTGACGCTGGTGATGAACATCGTCGCGCTCTACATCGTGCGCAAATATCGGGAGCAGTACGAATGACCGACATTCCCATGGATACGATGGTCAGGCCGGCGGCCCATCCGCGCCGCGACATCGGCCTGAAGGCCCGTTACGCCGCCGAACGCCGTTTCCGCATCTATGGCGTCGTGGCGATTTCCGTAGGCCTGGCGTTCCTGGCAATCATGCTGATCACCATCGTCTCGAAAGGCTACACCGCCTTCTGGCAGACGACGGTATCGCTGCCGATCACGTTCGACGAGAAGGTGATCGATCCTTCCGGCAAGCGCGCAACCGATCCGAGCGTTCTGATCAAGGCGAATTATCCCAAGCTCGCAGAAAACGCGCTGGTGGCCAAGCTCGGCATCTCTCCTGATGACAAGCCGATGATCCAGAAGCTCAAGGGCTTCCTTTCGGAAGGCGCCCGCGTCCAGTTGCGCGACATCGTTGCCGCCGATCCCTCGGTGATCGGCACGACACGCGACGTCAACATCCTCGCCGCCGCCAATCTCGACTCGGCTTTCAAGGGCCAGATCGACCTCAGTGTCGAGGAAGCGCGACGCAAGGTCTCGGACCAGCAGATCACCTGGATGAACAAGCTCAAGGCCGAGGGCGCGATGGCCGAGCACTTCAACAGCGGCCTGTTCACCTACGGCGCCTCCAGCCGCCCGGAAACCTCGGGCATGGGCGTGGCGATCATCGGCTCGCTTTATATGATGGTGATCGTGCTGCTGCTCGCGCTGCCGATCGGCGTCGCCGCCTCCATCTATCTGGAGGAATTCGCCAAGAAGAACCGTTTCACCGACCTTATCGAGGTCAACATCAACAATCTGGCCGCAGTGCCGTCAATCGTCTTCGGCTTGCTCGGCCTCGCGGTGTTTATCAATTTCCTG
>NZ_RZRR01000406.1:0-4806 GCF_003998555.1 Mesorhizobium sp. M7A.F.Ca.CA.002.09.1.1
GCGTCAGCAAGGTCTCGGATGGCACCTCGATGTCCCTGAGATGCGGCGCGAACTTGTTGAAGTTGGCGTCGGCCTCGCCCCAGGCATTCTTGCCCGACATCAGATTGGTGTCGGTGACCGACGAACAGCCGATGAATTCGATGGGCAGCGTGCCGGCCTCGAGCGCGGCGGCATCGAAAGTGTGGACGGTGATCGTGCCCTTTGTCTTCGTCACCGCCACCGGCTCGATGATGAAGCGGCTGATGTCGGGGTAGTTGGCGCGCAGCCGTTTCTGATTGTAGGGGATCGGCTCGACCAGCATCGCGCGTGCACCGGGAATCCTGTGCAGCCACGGCGTCACATCGTCGAAGAGCGCGCCGTCGCAGGCGCCGACATTGACCATCTGGAACGGCCGCCCCGCCCCACCAAACCGCGCCTTCAGCGCTGCCTTGGCCAGGAATTTCGTGCCGCGCAGCGACGGCCCGCGATCGAGAACGCCACTGGGAAGACCGAGCGACAGGGCAACGCGCGCCAGGCTGGATAGCGAACTCATGACTTGTCTCCGGGAATGATTTGCATGGCAGCGCGATTCTGGCCGCGAGCCACGGCCGCCCACAACGCCATGAACGGCGTCGCCAGCAGCAGGAATGGCGGGATCAGATGCGGGAAATAGATGCGCGTGTCGTGGATCGGGAAGACGGTGAACTTCGCCAGCGCGCCGAGCACCAGTGCCGCGAACAGGATGCCGGCGCGGCGGTCGAGGCGGAAGCCGGCGCGGTCGGCAGCAAACCAGCCGGCCAGTGCCAGCACCGACACGCCGACCCAGCTGTTCAGGCTGACGGCACGCAGCAGCGAGGTGGCAAATGCCCTGAGATAGGCAACGATGGAGAATGGCGGCTCGAACCCGTCCATATTGTAATGCTGCTCGATGCTGGAGAACCACAGATGCGGCCACCAGCCGGGATGATGCGCCCAGTGCGAGATGGCGAAATAGGCAACGAAGGAAGCGGCAAAGCCGGCCAGCGCGCCCCATGCCCTCTGCCGGAACGCAACCAGCAGCACAGCAAAAACAGCAAGGAAAACAATGTTGTCCGGGCGCACCATGAAGGCGAGGAAGAGCAGGATCGCCGTCGCCACCTCGCGGCCGCGGACATAGGCATAAAGCCCGCCCAGCAACAGCGCCGATGTGAGCAGATCCGGCGTTGAGGCGCGCGCCGCATCGCCGAAATCGGCCATGATCAGCACCGCGCCGACCACCGGCGCCAAGGCCAGTGCCCCCTCGGAGCGCAGCCACATCAGGGCGATCGCGCCGAACAGCAGCACGGAGAACACTGAGACCAGGCGCATCGCCTCGACCGGCGACATCACCGCGCTCATCGTCGACAGGATCTCGGCATAGAGGAACTTGATCCGGTACATGCCGAGCAATGAATGGAAGTCGGCGGCATTCTCCGCCATGTGGCTGCGGAAGCCGCCGCCATCGTCGGTCAGCGCCTTGTAGTCACCGGCCGACACGCCCGATTTGACAGTGTTGTAGGCATAGTCATGCAGCGCCTGTGCATCGGGATAGGTGCCTTCCTCCGCTATGGCGAGATAGGGCAGCATGTCCCAATTGGCGTCGGGCATCACCCACGCGGTGAACGCTGAAAAAAGAATGTAGAGCGCGAAGGCCGCGGCGCCGATCGGTGCCGCCAGCCGCGCATAAGTCCCCACGCCCCACGCCAGACCGGCCCCGGTGAGCCGGTCGAGTGGGTTCTGTGGAGCGGGCGACTTGGTCAGCATGTCTACTCAGCGAGTTTCGGTTTAACGGACCTGGCTTTTGACGAAATCCTTCACGATCGACACGATGCCGCGCGACAGCAGACTGTCGAAAGCATCGACGAAACGATCGACATGCTCACGCTGGCAGATCAGCGGCGGCTCCAGCCGGATGACGTTGCGGTTGTACTCGGTGAAGGCGACCAGCACGTCGTAATCGCGCAGCAGCAGCGCGCCGACGAAGCCCGACAGCGAGCCCTTCAGCTTGTCGTCGAGCACGCTGACGATCGGCCGCAGCACCATCGGCAAGGTCTGCGAGAAGTCGTGGAACTCCAGGCCGACCATAAAACCCTTGCCGCGCACATCCTTGATGATCTTCGGGTACTTTTCCCTGAGCGCCTGCAGGCGCTGCAGCAAATAGTCGCCGGTGACGGCGGCATTGTCGATCAGCCCCTCGTCGTAGAGCACGTTGAGCCCCTCGATCGCGGTGACGCAGGCCTCGCCCATGCCGCCGAAGGTCGCCATGGCATGGATCATCGCCGTTTTCGGCGTGCCATAGGCCTTCATGTAGACCTCGCGCCGCGCGATCATGGCTCCCACCGCCGCCTTGCCGGCGCCGAGCGACTTGGCCAGCGCGGTCACATCGGGAATGACGCCGTAATGCTCGAAGGCGTAGAAGCGGCCCGAACGGCCGTAGCCGCACTGCACTTCGTCGGCGACCCACAGCACGCCGTACTGATCGCACAGCGCGCGCAGCTTCTGCCAATATTCGGCCGGCGCCTGAATGATGCCGCCACCGCCCTGGATGGTCTCGAGCACGATGACCCCGACCTCCGGATCGGAGCGGAACAGGCGCTCGACCGCCTCGATGTCGGCGAACGGGATGCGGACCGTGTTTTCCGCCACCTTGAAGTCGGCGCGGTAAAGCTGGCCGTCTGTGATGCCCAGCACGCCCTTGGTCTTGCCGTGGAAGGAATTCTCGGCATAGACGATCTTCGGCCGCTTCGGACCGGCCGCGCGCTCGGCGAGCTTCACCGCCGCTTCCATCGCTTCCGAGCCGGACGAACCCAAAAATACCATGTCGAGATCGCCGGGCGAGCATTTGGCGATGTTGTGCGCAAGCGCTGCCGCATATTGCGACATGAAGGCGATGGCGATTTCCTGGCGCTTCTCCTCCTGGAATTTCTTGCGTGCTTCCAGGATGCGCGGATGATTGTGGCCAAAGGCCAGCGAACCGAAGCCGCCGAAGAAGTCGAGGATCTTGCGGCCGTTCTGGTCGATGTAGAACATGCCTTCGGCACGCTCGATCTTGATCTTGTGGAAGCCGAGCAGCTTCATGAAGTGGAACTGGCCGGGGTTGAGATGCGCCTTGAACAGGTCGGTCATGCGGGCGACATCCATCGCCTTGGCTTGTTCGACGCTGATCAAATCGGGCTTGGCGATGGTGACAGGCGACAGCGCCGGCGCGCTGACCATGGTGCGCAAATTGGTCTGTTCGGGCTTGGCCATGACGGTCATTTCAATCTCCTGTCTGCGCGCACGACCAGGATCGGGCGCAACGAAAGCTGTTTTTGCAAGCCGCTATTCGGCGGGCACATGTTTGGTGGCGACGGCGTGACCGGCTTTCTTTGCGCGGTACTCGCTGTAGGCGGCGATCAGCATGTCCTCGTCGCGATATTGCGGCACCCAGCCGAGCTGACGCCCGGCCTTGGACACGTCGAGCACGCAATCCTCGTCGGCGATCAGATACTGTTCCGGGTCCATGATCGGCATGTTCAAGAGGTCAAGCAGGTCCAGCGTGCGCTTGACCGCCCAGCCCGGTGTCGGGATCAGGATCGATTTCGAGCCGGCATGCCTGATCAGATCGCCGAGCAATTTCTTGACCGGCGGCGGATTGAGCGAACCGAGATTATAGGCCTCGTTTGGCACGCCGGCCTTCCAGGCCGCGCGCGCAGCCTCGGCGCAGTCGAACACCGAGATGAACTGATAAGGATTCCTGCCCGAACCGATCATCGGCACGGGAAGGTTCCAGTCGATCAGCTTGAACAGTTTTTCCAGAATGCCGAGCCGGCCGGGACCGATGATCAGGCGCGGGCGAAACAGCGAGATCGACATGCCGCGCTTGCGCCATTCGGCGGCGAGCTCCTCTGTCTTCTGCTTCGACCAGCCATATTCGCCCAGCGGCGCCACCGGGTGCTCCTCGGTCATCGGCTGCGTGACCGTGTGGCCGTAGATCATGTCGGTCGTGTAGTGGACGAGTTTTGACGCACCGGCTCCGTCCATGGCCTGCATGATGTGCTCGGTGCCATGGAAATTCACAGGGAAGAAGAAATCGTGCCGCTTGGCGCGCACCTGGATCGGCGATAGCATCTTGGCCGACAAATTGTAGACCATGTCGTCGGCCCTGAGCCCAACCGCGGTGACCGAGGTCGGGTCGGTGACGTCGCATTGGATAAAGCGGACGGTGCGGTAGTGCGGCAGGTCGCTCTTGACGATGTCGGCGACGACAACCTCTTCACCATCGGCCACAAGTTTCGGGGCAAGATGGCGGCCGACGAAACCGTCGCCGCCGAAAATCACATGTCTCATCGAACGATCTCGTTTGCTTGGATCTTGTCGGGCGTGATGGAAGCGGTCTGGTCCTCATGCCCTTGCTCACCCAAATCCCGCCCACTTTGCGCGATCAGCACCGTGCCGACGCAGATGAAGGCGATACCGGCGATCCGCCAGCCATTGAGGTCCTCGCGGAAGACGAAATAAGCGAAGATGGCGACGGCAACATAGGCGAGGCTGAGGAACGGGTAGGCGAAGGAGAGCTCGACCTTGGACAGCACATAGAGATGCGAGGCCATCGAGATGACGAAGGTACACAGGCCAAGGAACACCCAGGGGCTGAAGACGATCTGCAGCAGCTTGACGAGCGGATTGACGCCCTCGAACGAGATCGGTCCGAGCGACATCATGCCTTGCTTCAGCATCAGCTGCGCGGCGGCATTGGTCATGACGGTAAAGAGAATGAAGACGATGTATTTCATGTGTTCCAAGCCACCCCTTCGCGCTTCCTATTAC
>NZ_RZRR01000407.1:0-4803 GCF_003998555.1 Mesorhizobium sp. M7A.F.Ca.CA.002.09.1.1
CCGAAACTCGACACTTTCCAGGCGGTTTCATGGCCGATAATGGCTTCGCGGCTCATCGCATAACGCCGTTCGGGAATGGTGTGGGCGTTCATTGTACTTCTCCAGGATGGGGGCAACACTTGGTAAACAGTCGATTAATTCACCCACCCCTGTAAAATTAGGAATGCTGGTGCTAGTGTAAGCCAAGCTTAAGGTCGAAACCGTGCGTCTGCTCAGTCAGGTCAACCTCAATTCGCTGAAAATCGTCGAAAGTGCTGCGCGGCACGGGAATTTCACGCGCGCCGGTGAAGAACAGTTTATTACCGCTTCAGCGGTCAGCCAGCGCGTGAAAAGCCTGGAGGATCAGCTTCGTTTCAAGATTTTCCAGCGCGGCGGCAATGCGGTGTCGTTGACGCCGGAGGGCGAGACCTATGTCTCGCGCGTTCGCGAGGCGCTGGAGCGAATCGTGGCCGCCAGCATGGAAGCGACCGGACAATCGCAGGAGCATGTGCTAAAAATATCGGTGCTGCCGACCTTTGCGGCACGCTGGCTGTTTCCGCGCCTGCCGCTGTTCCAGCAGCAATATCCCGATATCGTGATGCGGGTCTCGACTTCGTACGCGACGCATGAGTTCACGGCCTCGGAATTCGATCTCGAAATCCGTTATGGCGACGGTCACTTTCACGGGCTGCAGTCCGATCTGCTGTTTCGCGAAGACCTGACACCGGTGTGCAGCCGCAAGCTGTTCCACGAAGTCCTCGGCGACAAGCGGCTGTCGAAGGTGACACCGGACGACCTCAAGCACTTCACCCTGCTGCATTCCGACACCTGCACCCAGAATTGGCAGTCCTGGCTTGGTTTCGCCGGCGCCAGCTTCGTGCTCAGCGAGACCAAGAGCATCTATTTCGACTCGTGCATGATGTCCTACGAGGCAGCCAATTCCGGGATGGGCTTTGCGGTGGCCAACCGTGCCTATATGGCCAGCGACATCCGCGCCGAAAGGCTGGTGGCTCCCTTCGCCGTCCATCATCCGAACACGGCTGGCTGGTATTTTGTCTCTCCGCTGAAAGGCCTTGCCGCACGCAAGGTCCAGTTGTTCAAGCAGTGGGTCATGGCGGAAGCGGCCCTGACCCAGTCCCAGTTGGACAACGAAATCAGGGGCGAGGCTTCGACGGCTGCCTGAATCCATCCGGTGCCTACTGATGCAAAGACGATGCTGCAGCACAAAATGCAGCGACGGCCGGCACAACCTTCGGACTGACTACGCAAACGCCACCGGATCAGGCGAAAGCCCTGCCCTCCTCGGTCCGCTGGAAAAGCATCAGGTCCAACCCCAGGCTTGGCCGTCCCAGGATGGTCAAGATCGTATGCGCCTGGCCGCGATGGTGGGTCTGGTGGTTGAAGACATGGTCCAGCGCCGGCGCCAGCCTTTGCGAATGCGCATGTCCGAGACGGTCATGTAGGTGAACCGGCCCGTCAACGCCTTGTCATTGAGGCCGCCGACCCAATCGATGATCCGCCTGTCCTCGGCTTCACGCGCCGCCCGCAGGCCGGTCAACCCCCGATGCAGGATAGCGTCCAGTGTCGTCGGCGCGTCGCCCTCCCCGGTGAAGCGCTTCATCCAGATGCGGTCGGCAGTCAAAAGGTGGTTGAGCGTGCCCATCATCGAGCCGAAGAAGGCGCCGACATCGCGGTTGAATTCCTCATCATCGAGTTCGGCGGCGGCATCATAGATGCGACCGTTGGCCCATTGATTATAGGCCGCAAACATCATGAAATGCTGTCTCATGGCTTCCCTCGGCTCGCGTCGATGCGGGGCCTACCTAACCCGCACGGGAGCCGCCGCCAATGACCATTCTGCTTTATGATCTCGTCGGACGCGACAGCACACGTCCGTTCAGCCCGCATTGCTGGAAGGTGGCGATGGCGCTTGCCCACAAGGGGCTCGACATATCAACCGTACCGACGCGCTTTCTCGAGGTGCCCGCTGTCGAGGGCGGCGTTTCGAAAACCGTTCCGGTGATCCGCGACGGCGAGACAGTCCTCGCGGATTCTTTCGCCATCGCGCTCTATCTCGATGAAGCCTATCCGGACCGGCCGACGCTGTTTGGCGGTGAAGGCGGCGAGGCGATGGCGCGCTTCATCGAACGCTGGTCGCAAGTGACCATTCATCCCTACGTGACCACCGCGGCCATCATGGACCTTCATGCCATGCAGGACGCGGAAAACGCCGTCTATTTCCGCCAAAGCCGGGAGCAGCGTCTTGGCAAGAGGCTGGAGGAGGTGACGGCCGCCAGGGAGGCCGGGCTCGGCACTTTCAGAGCCTCGCTGGAGCCATTGCGCTCGATGCTCTTCTATCAGCCGTTCATCGGCGGCGCGGCGCCGCTGTTTGGCGACTATATCGTCTTCGGCGCCTTGCAATGGGCGCGCATAGCCTCGCCCTACCAATTGCTCGACGACGGCGACGTGGTGGCGCAGTGGTTCGCCCGCTGCCTCGACCTGCATGGCGGGCTGGGGCGAAAGGTCGCCGCCGCGGCTTGACGCCGTAAAGCAGTAACTTACTTGGCCGCCTTCTTTGGCTTGCCGGCCTTCGTGGCAGCCTTTGCCTCCTTGGGGGCGGCTTTTGGCTTGGCGGCGCCAGCTGCCTTCTTGGTTGGCTTTTTGGCTGCCGACTTGTCCGTGGCGTCCTCCTGGTCGACATCCGCCGCCGCCTGATGCCAATGGCGCTCATGATGTCCAGCCGGCTGGCCCTCTTGCAGCCAGATCTGGTGCGCACGGTTGCGAATGCGTTCCTGACGATCGTCTGTCATGGTCATGTTGTCTCCATACGGCCCGACCTCAGCGCGGCGCCGGCACGCGACTATAGCAAGCAAAGCGTTGCTGTGCAGCCGTCTGATCGGGGGCCCTTGGCAATGGGCCGGGCGGCTTGTATAGAGCCCGCCACTCTCAATTCCATTCTCAGACAAGGACGACCCATGGCGCTCGAACGCACATTTTCCATGATCAAGCCGGACGCAACCCGGCGCAATCTCACCGGCGCCATCACCAGGATGCTGGAAGAGGCAGGCCTGCGTGTCATCGCCTCGCGCCGGGTCTGGATGAGCCGCCGCGAAGCGGAAGGCTTCTATGCCGTCCACAAGGACCGTCCTTTCTTCGGCGAATTGGTTGAATTCATGTCGTCGGCACCGACCGTCGTCCAGGTGCTGGAAGGCGAGAACGCCATTGCCAGGAACCGCGAAGTGATGGGCGCCACGAACCCGGCCAACGCCGCCGAAGGCACCATCCGCAAGGTTCATGCGCTGTCGATCGGCGAAAACTCCGTGCACGGCTCCGACGCACCGGAGACCGCGGCAGAAGAGATCAAGTACTGGTTCTCGGACACCGAGATCGTCGGCTGAGCCGACGATCCAGACCTTGGATTCCGTAAAAAGAAGGCCGGCGTTTCGCCGGCCTTTTTCGTTGGGGGTCAGCTCGCCGCGCTAAAGCGCAGGATCTCGCGGCCATCCTTGCCTGATATGATGAGCTTGCCGGCCTCGACGCGGTATGACGCCGCCTTGGCCAGCGCATCGAACAGCGCCTTTTCCTCGGCCATCACCTCTGGCGCACAGGCCTTGTAGGTCGAACCGATGTCTCCGATCACGATCGTTTGCCCATTGACCTTGGCGGTGGCGAAATAGGTGTTGCAGGGGCCGCTGCCGCCCGCCTTGCCGGCCTCGCTGACCCTGAATGTCGCTTGCGGGGCAGCGATGACGCCGATGCCGTCGACATAGTCGACCAGCCAGAGCTGGTCGAAGACCGAAACCGTCGGCTCGGCGTTCGGGGCGACCATCTTCAGCATGATGGTCTGCGGCACGTCGGTCAGCGGATCGACCTGATGGCGCATATCGGAGATGAACAGGAGCTTGTCGTCGACGGTGATGCGGGCTTGCAACGCGTAAGTCATCTGCGACCGGATGACGGAAGGGTCGAATTTGATCTCGAAGCTGATCGGCACCTGGCCGGTCGGCTTCACTTTCTGCTCGCCGATAATGGTGGCCGGCGCATCGGCCAGCGACACATCGGCAAGTTGCACAGAGAGCACGGCACTGGGCGGCAAGGCAATGCGCTCGCGATAGATCACTTCGCCTCTCACTGCCTTTTCGGCGGCAACAGACTGCTCAGGAACGGCCAATATGCCGACGACCAGAGGCACGAAACCGAAGATGAAGAACTCCGCGATCCTGTCCAGCATGACCATCTCCCTCACCCCGGGCTGCCAATGCCCTGGGCTGCCAATGCCACGGGTTGCCAATGCCCAGGCTGACCAATTCCGCCAATTGGCCAAAGGATTGCGGTCAATGCATGGCTGCGGCGGATCTTATTCGGACGCTTTCCAGCGTTGCGCGGCCGTTGCATCGGCTTCCTTGGCCTCGACCCAGCCACCCTCCGAGCCGTCAGCCCGATGCTCCTTCTTCCAGAAGGGCGCGCGCGATTTGAGATAGTCCATGAGAAAATTCGCCGCCTCGAACGCCGCATGGCGGTGCGCGGAGGCTGCCACCACCAGCACGATGCTCTCGCCGGGCGCGATCTTCCCGTGGCGGTGGATGGCGGTGAGCCCCTGCAACGGCCAACGCTCGACCGCTTCAGCAGCGATGCGGGCGATTTCTGCTTCGGCCATACCGGGATAGTGTTCGAGCTCGAGCGCTGAGAGCGCGCCCTGCTCGTCGCGGCAAAGGCCTGAGAAGCTCACCACGGCGCCGATATCGGCGCGGCCTTGCGTCAGTCTGGCGATTTCGGCCGCGACGTCAAAATCTTGGCGCTGAATGCGCACGACAGGTATGATCC
>NZ_RZRR01000408.1:0-4795 GCF_003998555.1 Mesorhizobium sp. M7A.F.Ca.CA.002.09.1.1
CGGCGGCACCACCATAGAGGCCCGAATGCAGGTCGCGGTCGGCGGCCTTCACCGTGATCTCCTCACCCACCAGCCCGCGCAATCCGACGCAGATCGACGGCGTGTCGCGATCCCACATGCCGGTATCGCAGACCAGCGCGAAATCGGCCTTGAGTTCGCCGGCATTGGCCTCGAGGAACGGCTTCAGCGAAGGCGAACCGGATTCCTCCTCGCCCTCGAACAGGATGGTGATGCGGCAAGGCAGATTGCCATGCACCTGTTTCCAGGCGCGGCAAGCCTCGACGAAGGTCATCAACTGGCCCTTGTCGTCGGCCGACCCCCGACCGACGATCACCTTGTGGTCCGGCCCGACCTCCTTGACAGCAGGCGCGAACGGATCGCTTTCCCACAATTCGATCGGGTCGACCGGCTGAACGTCATAATGGCCGTAAAACAGCACATGCGGCGAACCGGCCGGGCCGTCATGGTGCGCAACCACCATCGGGTGGCCGGGCGTGTCGCGAACGCTGGCGTCGAAGCCGATCAGCTCGAGTTCGGCCACCAGCCATTCCGCCGCCTTGCGGCAGTCGGCGGCATAGGCTGGATCGGTGGAGATGGACTTGATCCTGAGCAAGCCGAACAGGCGCTCGAGGCTCTGGTCGAGATTCTTGTCGAGACGGTCGAGGACGGGGGAAACTGCGGACATATGTGAAGCCTTTCGATTCAGAACCGGAACCGTAAAGGCATGACGGGAAAACGAAAAGCCCGCGATCATTGGACCACGGGCTGCAAACGTCTCTGCGAGGCAAAAAAAGACCGCCGTGGTGGAGGGGGAACCACGGCGGCCTTCTACTCGAAACGATGCGGCAGCCCGGAGAGGGGGGATAGGCTGCCGCAGGTGTCCGGGATAGGCGGGGGACGGGCCTTGCTCCGGACTCGGCGAAAACTGCCGATGACGTGTATTTGGGTCTCTGAACGTGGCGATTCAAGGGCACGAAAATTACAGTTTTGTAACATGGGCGTGAGCAGGGTGACGGCGATCTGTCAGGGTGTTGCCGGAACCGATAGTCGAGGCTGCCTTTGGCATGGACCAAGCCGCCGCGCCGCGCTATCCCTGCCGGCATGAAAAAAGGCGATCATCTCTTCCTTGTCGACGGCTCCGGCTACATCTTCCGTGCCTATCACGCGCTGCCGCCGCTGACCCGCAAATCCGACGGCCTGCCGGTCGGCGCCGTTTCCGGCTTCTGCAACATGCTGTGGAAGCTGATGCTCGACGCCCGCAATACCGATGTAGGCATCGTGCCGACGCATTTCGCCGTCATTTTCGACTATTCGTCAAAAACCTTCCGCAACGACCTCTACCCCGAATACAAGGCCAACCGCTCGGCACCGCCGGAAGATTTGATCCCGCAATTCGGCCTGATCCGCCAGGCGACCAGGGCGTTCAACCTGCCCTGCGTCGAGATCGAAGGCTACGAGGCTGACGATCTGATCGCCACCTATGCGAGGCTCGCCTGCGAAGCCGGCGGCGATACCACCATCATCTCCTCCGATAAGGATTTGATGCAACTGGTTGGCGATACGGTCGCCATGTACGACCCGATGAAGGACCGCCAGATCGGAATTCCGGAGGTCATCGAGAAATGGGGCGTGCCGCCGGAGAAGATGGTCGACCTGCAGGCACTGACCGGCGATTCGGTCGACAATGTGCCTGGTGTGCCCGGCATCGGGCCGAAGACGGCGGCGCAACTGCTCGAACAGTTCGGTGACCTCGACACGCTGCTGGCCCGGGCCGGCGAGATCAAGCAGGACAAGCGCCGGGAATCGATCATCGCCAACGCCGACAAGGCGCGCATTTCTCGTCAGCTGGTGACGCTGATGAACGACGTACCGGTGACCGAGGGTCTGGAGGATTTCGTCCTGCACGCGCCCGACGGCCCGAAGCTGATCGGTTTCCTCAAGACCATGGAATTCACCTCGCTGACCCGCCGTGTCGCGGAAGCGACCAGCACCGAGGCCGGCGACGTCCAGGCCGTCGCGGTCACCGTCGAACGCGCCGATCATGCCCATGGCCCGGACGTTGGCGCCGGTTTGCCGCCGGTTGCCCGAAACGCGCCTGGCACTGAACCGGACGAAGCCGGCGGGACGGCGGAGACGTCAAAACAAGGCGATACCCCCTCCCTGCTCGCGGCACTAAGGCTGGAGCGCGCGGCCACCGGCAAGATCGACATTTCGGCCTATCACTGCATCCGCGATATCTCGACCCTGAAAGCCTGGGTCGCCGAGGCACGGGAGGCTGGCATCGCCGCCTTCGACGTCAGGGCGACATCCGCCGATCCGATGCAGGCGGAACTGATCGGCATGGCCATCGCCACGGCTCCCGGACGCGCCGCCTACATTCCCTTCGCCCACATGAGCGGCAATGGCGACCTGCTCGGTGGTGGCGCGCTCGAAAACCAGATTCCGCTGCGCGAGGCGCTGGCGGTGCTGAAACCGCTGCTCGAAGACAGATCGGTTCTCAAGATCGCGCAGAACCTGAAATACGATCTTGTCATCATGAGCCGCTACGGCATCGATGTCGCACCGTTCGACGACACCATGCTGATCTCCTACGTGCTCGATGCCGGTACGCCCCATGGTCACGGCATGGATGCGCTTGCCGAAAAGTGGCTCGGTCATACTCCTCTTCAGCTCAAGGACGTGACCGGCTCGGGCAAAAGCTCGGTCGGTTTCGATCAGGTCGACATCGACAAGGCGACGGCTCATGCCGCCGAAGACGCCGATGTGACGCTGCGGCTCTGGCTGGTGCTGAAACCGCGGCTTGCCGCCAAGGGCCTGGTGTCGGTCTATGAGCGGCTGGAGCGGCCGCTGGTGCCGGTGCTGGCGCGCATGGAACAGCGCGGCATCTCGGTCGACAGGCAGATCCTCTCGCGGCTCTCCGGCGAATTGGCGCAGGGCGCCGCTCGCCTCGAAGAGGAAATCTACCAGCTCATCGGCGAACGCATCAACATCGGTTCGCCAAAGCAGCTCGGCGACATCCTGTTCGGGCGCATGGGCCTGCCCGGCGGTTCGAAGACCAAGACCGGCCAGTGGTCGACCTCGGCGCAGCTTCTCGAAGATCTCGCTGCCGAAGGTCACGAACTGCCGCGCAAGATCGTCGACTGGCGCCAGCTGACCAAGCTGAAATCGACCTATACCGATGCGCTGCCCGGCTTCATCCACCCCGACACCAAGCGCGTCCACACCTCCTACGCGTTGGCCGCTACGACGACGGGACGCCTGTCATCCTCCGATCCGAACCTGCAGAACATCCCGGTGCGCACCGCCGAGGGCCGCAAGATCAGGACCGCCTTCATCACCGACAAGAGCCATCGGCTGGTCTCGGCCGACTACAGCCAGATCGAATTGCGGGTGCTCGCCCATGTCGCCGAGATCCCGCAACTGCGGCAGGCTTTCGCCGACGGCGCCGACATCCACGCCATCACCGCGTCGGAGATGTTCAACGTGCCGGTCGAAGGCATGCCCTCGGAGGTTCGCCGCCGCGCCAAGGCGATCAATTTCGGCATCATCTACGGCATTTCGGCCTTCGGTCTCGCCAACCAGCTGTCGATCCCGCGCGAGGAAGCCGGCAACTACATCAAGAAATATTTCGAGCGCTTCCCCGGCATCCGCGATTACATCGAGGAGACCAAGGCCTATGCCCGCGAGCACGGCTTTGTCGAAACGATCTTCGGCCGCCGCATCCATTACCCCGACATAAGATCGTCCAACCCCTCGCTCCGCGCCTTCAACGAACGCGCCTCGATCAATGCCCGCCTGCAAGGCACCGCCGCCGACATCATCCGCCGTGCCATGATCCGCATGGAGGAGGCGCTGGAAAAAGCAGGCCTTTCGGCACGCATGCTGCTGCAGGTGCATGACGAACTGATCTTCGAGACCGTCGAGGCGGAAGTCGAGGCGACGATCCCGGTCGTGCGTCATGTCATGGAAAACGCGGCGATGCCGGCGGTCTCAATGTCGGTGCCGCTGCATGTCGACGCGCGAGCCGCCAACAACTGGGACGAGGCGCATTAGCACCAACGCAAGTTGTGTTGAGATTCAGATCAGGCCGAGCCGAAAATGGTGGATTCCGAGAACCGGAGCGGAGCGTACTTTTCGTACGTGAGCACCGGAAGCGGCAGGAAGCCGCCATTTGCAGGCCGGCATCATCTGAATCTCAACTCACCTCAAGCCGCCTCAGCCAAACACTTGGCACATGTCCCGCGAAACTCGATCACCGCCTTCTTGGCGGCGAAGCCGGTGGAGCGCACCCATTCGTCCAAGCTGTGGCCGACATCGTGGTCTGACATTTCGGTGACCTGCCCGCATGTGTCGCAAATGGCGAAGGCAGTCATCGAATGGCTGTGGTCATGCGGCTCGGCGCAGGCGACGAAGGAATTGATGCTTTCAAGCCGATGCACGAAACCTGACTTCACCAGCGTGTCGAGCGCGCGATAGACCTGGAGCGGTGCGCGAAAACCGCGCTCGCGCAATTGGTCGAGCAAGGTGTAGGCACTGAGCGGTCCGCTGGCGGTCTCGAGTTTCTCGAGCACGCACAGCTGGTTTTTCGTCAGCACATCCCTTGCCGCCATGATCCTGTTTCCAACTCGCCTTGCGTCGCTTGCGCCGCGCACAAACGATCCATGTCCCATCCAGATAGCGACGAACAGGCATTTTTGCTACTGTTTCCAGCATTCTGCCCGCAAGGCCGCCGAGAACATCGATCGGAGCGGGGCAACAGGCAGGTTGCCCGCCGTTTTTCGCTTTGCCGGCTTAT
>NZ_RZRR01000409.1:0-4792 GCF_003998555.1 Mesorhizobium sp. M7A.F.Ca.CA.002.09.1.1
GCGCAACCGAATCCGCCCGTCGACCAGGGCGGGAACGCCTGCAAAGCTCTTCGCGACATTTTCGGCGCTGAGGAGAAGCGGCGCGGTGGCGCCGTTCTCGTTGGTGATAGCTTCGTTCTGCGTCATCTTCCCGTCCTCCTCGGGATGAGATGGCGCGGGCGCTTGTCGGCCCGCAGCCCTTTCGTCTTCAGGCAGCCTTGTTGATCTCGGCCCGGCGCACGGCTTCTTCCCAACGGCTTTCGATGAAAGCCTTGGCATGCGCGGCGAGCGGATTGTTGTCGGTCCAGGTGTCGCGCCAGATGCCGCACACACGCGACAGGGCTTCATCGACGATGGCGCTGGAGAAGCTCTCGAAGGTGACGTCGCGATTGTGGAAGCCAATGTCCACCAGCGCGGAAAAGATGCTCGCGAAATCGATCGTACCGGTGCCGAGATAGCCGCGGTAGTTCTCGTTGAAGTGGAAATAACCGAGCTTGTCCCCAGCCAGACGGATCGCCTCGGCCTGGCTCGCCTCCTCGATGTTCATGTGGAACGTGTCGAGATGCAGGAAGACGTCGTCGCGGCCGGTGTCCTTGATGAACTTCAGGCCTTGCGCGGTCGTGTTCAAGAGGTTGGACTCGAAGCGGTTCACCACTTCCAGAACGATCTGCACGCCGCTATCCCTGGCCACCTCGGCTGTCGCGGCGATGGCGTCGGCGCTGTTCATCCAGCCGGTTCGCGTGGGCAGCCCGTCATACTTGCCGTGCATCGAATAGAGAATGCCGCCCAATCGGATGCCGCCGATGTCGCGGACCGCCTTGACCGCGTCGGACAAGAGCGCCTTTCCCTTGGTGACCACGGCCTTGTCCTCGCTCGAGACGTCCGCATCCGCCGACAGGCCCATCGTGACCACGATCTCGATGTCCAGTTCCTTGGCTTGCTTCGCCAGGCGGTCGAGGTCGAATTTCTCGGGCCGCAGATAAGCGAACTCGATCAGCCGGTAACCATGATCCGCCGACTTGGCGAGTGCCATTTCCAGGCCCTCCTGGGTCAGGCCGTTTGTCCAGACAAATGAATGGATACCAAGACGCCGCATTCAGATCCTCCGATAATCAGGTTTGCATGTTAAAGATACAAACTTGATCCTGAATGCCTAAAATTCAGCTTCGGCGCAAGAGGAATTCTGGCATTGGTCGGCGCGAGCCAATCATGCCGGATTAAAAAAATGCTGGAAAACAAATGGTTGAGAGGCATCATGGAGATGCGAGAAAATCTTCTCTGACCTATGCGAGAAACGGGATATGCAGCTTTTGACAACAAATATCCCGTCACTTGCGCAGACCGAGCGGCATGGACCGCTCGCTCGGCGAGACGCAAGGCGAATGCGGAACGAGCGGAACCCGGTCCAACGTTCGTTGGTTCCTGCCAAGGCATTCGCTTGGGACCAGCCGGCGGACGCCCGATCCTCCGGCTTGCCCAAGCGCGCACCCGGACGCGGCGACGCGCAAACCCTCAGCCGGGAAACAGGTCCAGGATCGACGACAGACGGTTGGCACTGAGATCGATGTCGCTGAGCGGGCCGCCGCTGGGGAGATAGCCAACCACGAACAGACCGGCGGCCCGTGCGGCCTTGGTGCCGGTGCGGCTGTCTTCCACAGCGACGACGGATCCCGGAGCTATGGCGAGCTGCCGGCAGGCCTCGCGATAGGGCGTTGGGTCGGGTTTGCCGACCGTAACGTCGTCGAGGCTGATTGTGAGGCTCATATGGTCGAGCACGCCGAGCGCATCCAGATTGGCATTGACGACTTGCCGGCCGGAATTTGACACGCAGACCTGCGGGACGCCGCGGTCAGCCAGGGTCCGGATCGTCTCGACCGCCTCGGGGATCGGGATGGCGTCCGCCCGGTTGGCGACGTAGTGGGCATTGATGGCGGCGAGCCACTCCGCCTGGTCAAGCCCGACTGGGAGGCGCGGACGCAGCATTGTCCAGACGTCGCCCATATGGATGCCGCGAAAGGCTTGGTCGGGCAGGTCGTCAAGATCGACGTTCCAGTTGCGGCAGCCGGCGAGGAGAGATTGATGATGCAACGGCTCGCTGTCGATCAGCGTTCCGTCGATGTCCCAGGCGACGGCGCGATACATCACGATGGCGATCCCGCTTTGGTCGCGCCAGGAGCCGATAGGCGTGTATAGAGATCGCGATAGCGGCGGTAACCGTCGCGGTAGATGTCGGCCTTTCGCGGGTCGGGATCGAGCCGGTCGGCGAAGCTGACGAAACCGGAAACGCCCGACCAGTCGTCGGTCAGGCCGGTGCCTATCGCCGCCGTCCAGGCAGCGCCGATGCAGGAGCCGGGGTGCCCGGTCAGGCGTTGGACCGGCTTTTGCAAGACATCCGCGACAATCTGCATCCAGACCTTGCTGCTTGAGCCGCCGTCGGAGGCGAGATAGCGCTCGGTCCGATGGCCCATGTCGTTGAGCACCTCGACATGATGCGCGATGGCAAAGGCATAGGCCTCGAGCAAAGCGCGCCAGACATGGCCGATATCGTGCGAAAGCGTCAGGCCGTCGATCACGCCGCGGGCCGCTGGATCATGGATCGGCGTCTTCTCGCCAAGGAAATAGGGCAGGATGATGAGGCCGTCGGCACCGGCGGGACGCTCTGCCGCCAGCGCATCGAGCCGCTGGTGTACGGAAATACCCTCGGCCTGTGCCGCGGCCATCTCGCCGCCGGCGAAATTGCGTACGAACCAGTTGAGGGCGGAGCCGCCTGTCGACATGCAGCCATTGGGCATGAACAGGCCCGGGACCAGGTGATAATCGAGATACATGCGCGGATCGGGCTTGATCTGATCGGTAGCGATCAGGATATCGACCGAGCCGCCGAATTTCAGGAGGACATCGCCCGGCTTGGCGACGCCGGCGCCAAGCGCGGAGGCGATCATGTCGGCTGCACCGCCGACGACCGGTGTTCCCGCCATCAGGCCTGTCTCATCGGCGGCCTTCGCCGAGACGGAGCCGAGGATCTCATGCGAGGCGATCTTTCGTGGCACGGCCGAGCGCGGTATGTGCGCGAGCGCCACCAGATCGTCGTCGATCCGGTGCGTCGAAACGTCGACGAAGCCGGCCTCCAGCGCCCAGTTCTGCTCGACCGCACGTTCGCCGGTGAGGCGCCAGTTGATATAATCGTAGGAGCCGAAAACGGTGGCGATGCGGCTGAACACCTCCGGCTCGTGACGCTCAATCCAGCGCAGCTTTGCGGTGACGAGCTGTTGGTTGATGCCGTTGCCGGCCTTGGCGATGAAAGCCGTCTCATCGCATTCGGTCCGCAGTTCGGCCACTTCGGCGCCACAGCGGCCGTCGCTCTGCTGGATGCTCGGCCGCAGCACTTCGCCCTTCTCGTTCAGAAGAACGACCGCCGGCAGCATGCCGGTGGTGCCGACCGCCACGATTTCCTCGGCCTTGATGCCGCTGGTCCTGAGCAACTCCTGCACGATGTCGCGGACATTGGTCCACCATTGCGCGGGATCTTCCTCGGCCCAGCCCGCATGCTCGGAATGCAGCGTGACGGGGCGCGAGGCGAGGCCCAGCACCTGATCGGGAAGCCGGATCAGGATGCCGATCGTCGAGGTGGTGCCGATATCGAGACCGAGAACGAACGCCATGTCGAATCCATTGAAATGCTGGGAAGGGCAGGCGGGCGAAACCTGTCTGCCTCGTTGTGTCGCACTGCTCGATACCAGTCGATCATTCCGGACGCCGGCCTGCAACGATCGATATGATCACCGCGAGCCGGCGCGATGGCCGGCATCGCCGTGGAAGCCGTCCTCAGCGCAAAGTGGCGACAACATCCATGAAGCGCTTGACCCGATCGCCGTCGACGGCGTTCCAGGTATTGCCACCGATCTTGAAATGGGTCCCGATCACGACGCCGCTCGCCAGCGAAAGGACGTCGCGGACATTGTCGATGTTCACGCCGGTGTTGGCGAAGACCGGCACGTCCTTGATCGTCTCGCAGACGCTGCGCAGGTGGGACTGGTCGGCCGGCTGGCCGGTGATCGGACCGGAGACGAGGATCGCGTCTGCCATCGACGAGAACACCGCGCTCTTGGCACGCAATTCAATCGGGCGCTGGTCGAGCGAGTGTGCGAACTCGGCATTGATGTTGAAGAGAAGCTTCATGTCGTCGCGACCAAGGTTGTGCCGCAGGCGCGAGGCGGCGGCGCAATCGGGCTCCCACAAGCCCATATCGGAAGCGAACAGGCCGGTGAAGATCTCGCGCACGAAACGGGCTCCGGTGGCAGCTCCGATCGCGACGCTGGCAGTCGGATCCCAGAGATAGTTGACGCCAAACGGCACTCTCAGCTCGGGCTTCACCGCCTGGACGATGGCAGTCATGGCGGCAATGCCCTCGGGCGGCGCCTTGAAGACATAGGGGCGGTCGTTCTCGTTGCCGAACATGATGGCATCGACGCCGCCGTTCTGCAGCTTGCGGATGTCGGAGAGTACGCCATCGATCAGCTTGTCGAGGCCGCCATCGGCATCATAGAGGGGCGTTCCCGGCAGGGCACCGATATGTGCCATCGAGATGACAGCCTTCTTCTTGTCGCCGAAAAATTCAAATACCATCGAGTCTTCTCCTTGGGGATAAAGTGAAAATGGCGCGCCTCAGTCGCGCGTCAGTGGCGGCGCGATGCGCAGGTCGACCTTGGCCGCGGCGAGCGCCGCGACGATCTTGGCCGGCGGCTCGGCATCGGTGATGAGGATGTCGAAGTCCGACAGTGGCGCTATCCGCACCAGCGACATGCGCAGGAAT
>NZ_RZRR01000040.1:0-14391 GCF_003998555.1 Mesorhizobium sp. M7A.F.Ca.CA.002.09.1.1
CAATTGCAGGACGCGATGCTCGACGGACATTTCCATTTCGGCGGCAAGAAAATTGCCATCGCTGCCGAACCAGACCAGCTGTTCCAACTTGCGACCTTCTTTGCTGGCCTCGGCTCCGAGATAGCCGCGGCCGTCACAACGACCGACAGGTCTAAAATTCTCGAGAAAGTCCCGGCGGTTTCGGTTCAGATCGGCGATCTCGGCGATCTGGAAAGTCTTGCCGTCGGTGCTGACCTGCTTGTCACGCATTCGCACGGGCGCCAAGCATCGGAGCGGCTCCGAATTCCGCTCATGCGCATCGGGTTCCCGGTCTTCGATCGACTAGGCAGCCAGCACAAGCTCGCAATTCTCTATCAGGGCACCCGCGACATGATCTTCGAGGTCGCCAGCATCTTCCAGGCCAACCAACACGCGCCCACTCCTGAGGCGCTTGATCCACTCCGTAATCGAGAAATATCACGATGAACGCTGTTCGCCGCCTCTCGCTGGTCAGTAGTGAGGTTTTCGCCCCGATGCCTGAACGACGTAAGGGCGCATTGCGCGTTGCGATCGCCACTCAGGACATGCAGGACCTCAACGCCCATTTCGGGTCGGCCAGGCGCTTTGCTGTCTACGACGTGACGCGCGAGGAATGGAATCTCGTAGAAGCCGTGGCCTTCGATGACGTGTCCGATGAAAGCGGGGAGCATCGGGCCGAGCGCGATGATCGCATCACGCCAAAGGTGGATGCGCTCAAGGGCTGTCAGATCCTGTTTTGTCTGGCAATTGGCGGCCCTTCGGCAGCCAAGCTTGTCGCGGCAAAAATCCACCCGATCAAAGTGGCGGAGCCCCAATCGATCCCACAGGTGCTCTTGCGCACGCAGATGATGCTCAGGACGTGTCCTCCGCCTTGGCTGCGCAAGGTGCTGGCGCGAGCGGGCATTGCCGAAAAGAAACCGTCCTTCGAGGACGAGGACTGAAAAGAGGAGGACGCCAATGCCTGACCCCGCAATCCCCCCAGCTGTCGCCGAAGACGAGGCGGCTCTTTGCACCCCGTTCGTCAAATGCCTCGTGCGGCTGATCCGTTCTCAGGATTCCTATGGCTCGTGGGAACGCAAAGCGGACGCTGAGCTGCTGGGCGACTTCATCATTACCAAGGAACAGCGCCGAGGGATCCCAATCATCGGAGATCCCGATCCCGACGTGCTGTGGAGGCTCGACAAGTACTACGCCGCCATCGGGCTTGCGATCGAGGAGCGCTGCGGCCTTATGGCATCGCCGATGATCCAGGTGAGCCATGAGGGTTTTGGTCGGGTGCTTTTCACGACCGGACGGCTGGTCGTTTTGTCCAAAACGCTGCGCGATGTCCACCGGTTTGGCTTCGAGACGCTCCTGAAGCTCGCCACGGCCGGTACGAAGCTGGTCGACGATGCGATTTCAGTCATCGAAACCTTTCCCCACGTGGCGCTGGCATGATGGGCGCGATTTTCGAGAAAGGCCATCATGACGGACCCGAGAAACTATGTTGGCCAGTCCCCTCGATCCAGGGACTCGAGGCCGACCAGGTTGTTGGGGTATCGCCGATGAAGAAGCCGCTGGTCCTGATCTGCTCGCAAGATGCCGAGTTCTATCTGCTCTACAGCCACATACTGGAGGTTGACGGTTTCAGCAGTGAGACGGCAGACGGCGCGAAGGCTGCGCTGGCCTTGGCCGAACAACGGGAGCTTCAGGCCGTAGTGCTGGATTGCGACCCAGCCAGCATAAACGGGTCCGCAATTTGCGCCCACCTCAAGCGGGAACCGCGCACCACCGACCTGCCTATCATCGCCCTGATCGCGCCTGGCGCCGAGCACCAGCACCTCGATCTCTTGAAGGCAGGCGTTGAGAGCTTTGTGCGGCCGGTGGCTCCGGCCAAGCTGCTCGACTGCCTGCGGGCGAGGCTCGGGCTGACCAAGCGTGGTCCGAACGGGGTTGAAAACGACAGTTGGATTTGTTGTGGAGGCCTGGAGATGAAGCTCGATGCCCATCGGGTTCGCGGTAATGGCCACGACATCCATCTCGGACGGATCGATTTCAACGTGCTGCGGCTTATGATTGAGGCCCCCGGCAAGGTCTTCAGCCGGGACGAGCTTATCGGGGCGGCCTGGCTGCCCAACATTCATGTCGGTGCACGCACCGTCGATGTCCATATCAGCCGAATCAGGAGGGCGCTGAAAACGGCCTTGCCCGGCAGCGTCATTCGCACCGTCAGGTCGGCCGGCTACTCGCTCGAGAAGCCGGACGACTGAAATCGGTGATCGAACGTGGTGCCGCTCTCTCTTCCTCCTGAGAGCGGTGTTGCCGCTTTGAGGCGCTCCTAACGAAGACCAGGAGAAGCAGGCAAATGGAATTTAAAAGCATATTCAGTGTGACGGGTGCTGATCATTCTGATGAGGACCTCACAACAGCTGCCGGACTGTGTGCCGAGGTCGGCGCGCACCTATCGGTACTCATTATACCGCCTCCATTGCTCTTGATGTCGTCTCCGCCCCCCGAATGGAATACAGGACGTGCACAGGCAATTGCAGTACCGAACTATCGATTTCAGCAAATCGAGAAATTTTCACAGGACGTGACCAGAATGGAAAGACGGTCCGCGGATATCCTCAAAAGGCTGAAAGCTATGTCGCTTTCCTGTGACGTTGACACCGACTATTGCGATCCGGCTAGCCTCGGTGAAGTGGCACGACAGCGGGCGCTCTGCGCTGACCTGACGATCGTTGGAGGAGACCTCCTCAACGATGAGACTCTCGGACCTCCTGTTGTCAACGGCTGCTTGTTCGATAGCGGAAAGCCGGTGCTCATCGTGCCGAAGGGCGTTAAGGCGACGCTGTCGCCTCGACGCGTGCTGGTCGGCTGGGATTCGCGTGTAGAGGCCTCGCGTGCGGTTCGGGAAGCTCTTAGTATCCTATCCGCTGCCAAGGAAGTCTGTGTCGCTATGGTCGATCCAAAGGCGCAAAACAACGGGAAAGGCGCGCAGTCTGGAGCTGACATCGCTGCCTATCTTACTCGGCACGGTGCTCGGGTCTCCGTTGACCTGCTTAAGAGCGCCGGCAAATCGGCGGGCACAGTGCTGACCCAGCACGCGAACGACATCTGTGCTGACATGATGGTTATGGGTGCTTATGGCAGCCGTGGGCTGCGTGAGCGGATTTTCGGCGGTCCGCCGAGCTGGAGCTTTGGGAAGACCACATTGCCGCTGTTTTTGGCTCGCTGATCAGCTCCGTAGGAACACCGATCAGGTCGTAGGACCGCCAACCAGTCCGAAGTCGTCGTCGGTTACCGGTCGGATTGCGGAGACATGGCTGGATCCGCGAACATCTTGCGACGCTTGTCAGAGCCAAACCGGACGCCTCGACTGCTTCACGACGCTCTCGTGAACCAACTCGTGCGAGATCGTCCGCAACGGGCAGTAAAGACGAACGGCTGCAGCAGACCGCAGCCAAGCCACAGGGCGGGTGTACCAGGAGACCCCGCCTCGTGCGCGAACCCTGTTGGAAGGCCCCTTATCAGTACCCGGACGCGCGTCAAATCGGCGGCTGTCCCTGTCAGCCTGCGGTGTGCAAGGGCCGCTGCCGCGGAGCTTCCCCTGCCCGATCGTCGGGCGTGCGACAATGTCGGATTCCAGACGAGCTGGAACTGCGCGAACTCGTTGGTTTGACAGGTCTTTATCCGGCACGCCGCATGCATGGGAGTCTCCGAAAGCATTAAGAGCCGTTATCCATGGTTACGCCCCTCGAAAGAAAGAGCCGCTTCCGTCGTGGCAGGGAAACAGCCACTCCTGGGGTGGAGGCCGGCGCTAGAAGCCGCCGTAAGATCCGGAAGAGCCGCGCGACAGCATCACACACTTTCCTTCTGCTCTTGGGTTCGGATCACGCCGCGCCGCTGTCGATGCCGCCGACATTGAGCCCAAGACCTGGAAGGCGGCACACGCTTTTGCTGTCCTCTCAGTCGGGACCGCGGCTCAAGCATGCCTGTGAGGTTCGCATTGCTCAATGCCCGGCAATCGACGTCAACATGCCGCTGAGTTGGAAAACACTCCTAGAGGAGTAAGGATAAGTGGACCTCTTTTGTATTGGTGTGGGTGCTGGACCATCTAATTTGAGCCTTGCGTGTCAGATACAGGAAGAGATTGCGCAAGGGGCACTGTTCCTGGACCGGGAGGTCGATTTCCGAGGACATCCAGGCAGCGCTTTCGATTGCGCGGAGCTCCAGGTCGGCCACTTCCAGGATCTGGTTACTCTGGTCAATCCGCGATCAGCCTACACATTCGTAAACTACCTCCACGAGAACGGGCGTCTTTACAATTTCCTCAATGCGCAATTTCACGGGGTGCTTAGAGCCGAGTTCGCCCAATATCTCAACTGGGCGTTCCAGAAGAATCCGCTTGTCCGTGGCGGCGAGGCCGTTCGCGAAATCCGCTTTGACGGCGAGTTTCGCGTGCGGACGGACAACGCGGTCCTTGATGCAAGAAACCTCGTCATCGACATAGGCAAGCAGGCGCAAATTCCGCCTCAGTTTCATGGCTGGACTGGACCCAACCTGTTCCACTCATCTGAGTTGGCCCACATCAATCCTGAGGTGCAAAAAAAGCATGTCTGCGTTGTTGGCGGCGGACAGTCGGGAGCCGAGCTGCTACTGCACCTTGTCGGCCGGCCGAAAGAACGGCGGCCCGCGGCGATCACATGGGTCTTGACGCGCGAGATGCCTTTCGACGACCACGCGTTCACAAACGGGCTGTTCACGCCATGCTTCTCGGATCGTTTTGCTGCGATGAGCGAGGTGCATCGACAGCTGTTCCTGCGGCGTTTCGCGCTTGCCTCCGAGGGCATTTCAGAAAGCAAGTTGCGCGCGGTCTATCAGGCGCTCTACCACCACGCCTTTCTCGAGCCACACCAATGCGAGATCACATTGCGGCCAAGTTGCAACGTGTCGCGCTGCATCAATGCCGGAGCAGGGCACAGGCTCACGCTGCAACGCGGCTTGGACAACATCGGAGAAGTAACCGCCGATATCGTCATCCTGGCCACCGGGTACGAGAAACCGCTGCCGGGTTTCCTAGAACCGATCGCAGATCGCCTCGAACAGATCGGCAATGAGCTCGCCATCGGCGAGGATTTTTCGGTGTACTGGGACGGACCGCGAGACCGACGCCTTTTCGTTCAGAACGCCTGCCTTGGACAGCGCGGGCTGGCTGATCCGAACTTTGGGCTGCTGGCCTGGCGAGCGCGCCGCATCCTTGACAGCCTTCTGCGGCGCGCGCCATGCGCCAATCCCGAGCATCTAGGGTTCATCAACCGTCCCTTGACGGAGTGCTGGCCCGACCTCGGAGTCGAACAAATGGGCAGCGGGATATGATTCGTCGATATTGATGATCGGCGGTGGCATTCAGGAAAGATTTCCGCCTCTGGCGGCAAAAGCGGGACGAGCAATATTCCTACGGCGTCAGATCGCTCTGCTCGCGCTTGAGCAAGGTAGCGTCGCGCGACTCCTGCTTGGCGTGAAACAGCAAAGGGCATTCAATCACGATGCAGCTTTACGTGCTGTCGGGCTCAACGCCACGTGGATCGAGCCCAACGCCGCCGTTGGCAACCGCGACGCGAATTATGACGCCGGGCCACATGCGGCGGTGGCTGCAAGGGTACCGAGCCTCTCCCGCACTTTCGACCCCATCGCCGAAGTGCGACTACTCCAGGACGCCGAAGCCGGTCTTATCGCCAGCGGGCCAGCCAAACTCTCACCTTCCTAAACGGCAGCCGCTAAGGTGAGCCGTCGAAAGCCGACATTCAGGTTAACGTCAGCTGGCCGTGTTAGGGCTCGCTTATTCAAGGCGGTACCGGCGCTTGCCGAAGCTAAGAAGGGTTGGCATGCCCTTTGCCGTGCTTGATGTGCGGCAACACGGTGAGAGCTCCGCTGAAGCAAGCGAGAGGGAGCAATGCCCTCGAGACCGTGTCCGATTTTGACTGGAAAATATTCCGCGACAAAAGAGACGAAAGGTGTGGAATGACTTTGGACACCAAGATGGAACTGCGTATGGGGTCCCCGGCTCCTGCGCTGAAAGTGGAGAACTGGCTGCGTGGCGAGCCCCTCACGAGCCTTCGGCCCGGCAAGGTCTACCTCGTTGAATTTTGGGCGACTTGGTGCCGACCATGTGTCCACGCCATGCCCCATTTGATCGAACTGCAGGAGAAATATAAAGACAGCGGATTTGAGATTATCGGAGTCGCAGCTTGCGAAAAGGCTGCAACCGCGGACGAAGCGCGGACCAACGTGGATGCCTGGCTGACCGAGAAGTTCCCGAATCTGAATTATCGGACAGCGTTCGATTGCACTGGCGAAATGAAAAAGCTCTGGCTGGAACCCAGCTCTTCGTTCGGGATTCCCACCTCGTTCGTGGTCGACCGCGACGGCCACATCGCTTATATCGGCCACCCGGCACCTCTCGATGACGTTTTGCCGAAAGTCCTTAACGGCAGCTGGCGCAGCAGCTATGAAGCGAAAGCCGTCGATGCAAAGCGAATCTCGCGTGTGCGCGAATCGTCGCTGAGTCAGCCGATATACGCCAAACTTGGGCCGGCGATGCAGGACGAGGATTGGGCAGCGGCACTATTGGCCATCGAAGAAGGCCTCGCCGTGATGCCAGACTCTTTTGATTTTCGGCGGGTTCATGCGGATATTCTGCTTCACAAGCTGCGCGACATCAAAACCGGCTTGCCGCTTATGCGCGAATTGGTCGAGGACGCGATCAACAAAAAGTTCGAAGCGATGTCTTGGGTGGTGATGGCGCTGAACCAACTCTTCCATCCCACGATCGACAACTCCCATCTTCCGCATGATGATCGCTTTGCGATGGGCAAGGAGCTCTCCGAACAGATCCTGGAACTTAATCCTCCGCAAGGCGATGGAGACTTTAAATTCGGGTGTTACTTTCCGGTCGCTCAGTATTATTACGAGAGCGGCAACAAGGACCGGGCGATCGAGTTGATCGAGGTGGCAATCAAATCGCTGGACCATTCGGAGCCAGTGCCGGACCAAACCAAACAGCGCTACCTCACCTCGTTGCTCCAAGCCCTGGCCAACTACACGGGTGAGCCTGCCTGTCACGCGGGTCTCTGTGTGGCTCCGCAAAACAAGACTTCCGAAACTCAAAACGCTGTCACTTCCTGAGCAAGGATCGCGAAGGGCATGACAATTGGAATTGAACACCGGCAAATCCGCCCGCCCAGGCGCACTTCGCAGCAATAACGTCGATGCCGCAAAAGTGCGCGGCTTGCGGCAGGTGGAATTTCCATTGCGTTTACCTCGGGTCGAACCGCGGCGCAGGCGTTCGCGCCGCGGTGAAAGGTCTCGCATTGGTGGACGTGCTCGAGGTCGGCCACGGGACACTGTTGCGTGGGATCGGCTCGCCCAAGCCATTCCCCGCCCACGCAAGCGCCCGAACCACACATCGCAGAAAAAGAGATCGTCCTTCAAGAGGAGTACTGAAATTGGGGAAAAGCGAAATTCCTCATGAACCGGTTGGCCCTGCTGTCCACGGGGACGACGAGGCCCTTGCTTCCCCGTTCGTCAAATGCCTCCTGCGGCTCATTCGTACTCAGGATTCCTTCGGCTTATGGGAAGGCCATTCGGATGCCGAGCTGCTGGCCGAGTTCATCATCACCAAGCAACAGCAACGTGCGGTACCCTTTGGCGGCGATCCCGATCCTGACGCGCTGTGGAGGCTCGACATGTTTTACACCGCCGTAGCGCTTGCGATCGAGGAGCGCTCCGGCGTGTCGACGTCGCCGACAATAGAAATGAAACCCGTGGGGGCTTCCGGCGGTTGGGCGTTCTGTCGAGACGTCCACCGGTTCGGCTTCGAGACTTTCCGCAAACTTGCTGAGGCCGGTACGAAACTGGTCGACGATGCGACTGCAGCCATTGAAGCCTAGCCCGAGATGGAGCGCATCAACAAAACCATTGTTCCAGGAAGGATCTATGTCAGACCTAGATAAGATGAGGAAGAAAGTCCGAAAGCTCCAGTTGCGTGCAGCTATTGCCAAGATGGCATTGCAGGACCTTGTCGAGGGTCTGCCGGGCAAGTGGGCCGACATACAGGAAGTCGCCGAGAAAACCCAAGCCGTTTATGCCGAGTTGGATGTTGCCAAGAGAGAACTCGCTTCAATGAAGAATTTAGGATGATGCGCACATTCACCACCCGTGACGGCTCCATTTGGATGCCGTCGTACCTGACCTCCATCGATAGCAAGACCTGCATCGGCTGCTGCCGTTGTTTCAAGGTCTGCTCGCGCGATGTCATGCATCTTCACGGCGTTGATGATGCGGGTGAAATCCTCGGCCCCTGCGATGACGAGGACGACGATTTCGACGGCAAGCTCAATCGCATGATCATGGTTGTCGATGATGCCGGCCGCTGCATAGGCTGCGGAGCCTGCGGCCGCGTCTGCCCCAAGAACTGCCAGACGCATGTTGCGGCCGACGAGCTCGCAACATGATCTGGCGAAAACCAGGAGAACGGCGTTGCACTTCATCTTTTTGTCGGCTCGTGGGGCTGGTCCTGTGCAGCAATGCGTCGATGGTTTACTTCGCTTTGGATTCGATCCGTGTGGCAGTCGTCACGACGCTGGCCTGTTCGCTGCTGCTTCAGGCCTGCTATTTCGGCTGCGTGCTCTTTTTCGCGGACGTCGATGATCTGTAGAACTGTTCATTCGCTCCGCAGAGGGCCGGCGAATCCAATCTCTTCCTAAGCCCGTTGGCCGTAATCGAAAGACACGGGGCCGGCGAGTTCGTGCTCAGCTGCCACTGTGCTAGCAAGGGAACGGAATCCAATCCCGGAGCAGATGGCCAGAGTTGAGCGAAGACTGCGGTCGGAGCTCCTGCGCTTCCGGGTCTCCAAGGGGACGACTTTGCGAACCGAAGGGACTTTGAACCGTTGACGTGGCCAGCGTGCGGTAGGTTGGGCCAGCGACAGGGATCCCGGCCGGCCGGGAAGCACCGCCCTCTCAATGTGCGTTGACTTCGCTTCCTTTGGCGAAATGTGGGTAACGGCGAGGGCCGCACTCTTCCCGGGCCGTCGACATTCCCGCCCTTTTGGTGCGTGCGCCGTTAGGCGCGACAATTCGGTGCCCGCGTGTAACTGCGCGCATTCGCCGAAGCTTAGACGTGGTGCATTCCCGCTCGCCCGTTTGGCGGACAGTTCCGGCCGTGCTGGTTTTGCCGCCTAACGCCCGCCGCTCGTCACTGCCACACCCCTCTCCGGCAACGGCTCGGCGCATCGCGCAAGCCGGTTTAGCGATCAGGCCAGGCCCTTCGCGAGTTCCAACGCCTGCCGTTCGAAGAGGCGGCGGTAAATGCCACCATCGAGATTGATCAGGGCGGCATGATCGCCGTCCTCCATGATGCGGCCACGGTCGAAGACGAGCAGCCGATCGAGCGAGCGGACCGTCGACAGCCGGTGTGCGATGACGAGTGTGGTTCGGCCCACCATCAACCGATCCACCGCTTGTTGAATGAGCACCTCGGATTCCGAATCGAGGCTCGATGTGGCCTCGTCCAGAATAAGGATCGGCGCGTTCGCGAGGAAGGCGCGCGCGATCGCCACGCGCTGGCGCTCGCCGCCGGAGAGCTTCAAACCCCTTTCGCCGACCAATGTCCCATAGCCCTTCGGCAGGGGCGCGATGAATTCGTGGGCACTTGCCAGTCGTGCCGCTTGCTCGATCTCGGCCTGGCTCGCGCCAGGCCGGCCATAGGCGATGTTCTCGGCAAGCGACCTGTGAAACAGGATCGGCTCCTGCTGCACGATCGCGATCTGCGAACGAAGGGACTCTTGGGTCACCTCCGAGACGTCCTGACCGTCTATCAGGATCCGGCCGCCGCTCAGGTCGTAGAGTCTCTGGATCAGCTTCACGAATGTTGTCTTGCCGGAACCGGAGGGTCCAACCAACCCAACCCTTTCGCCAGCTTCAATCGACAGCGAACATTCGCTATAGAGCGGCAGGGGATGGTTGGCGTAGCGGAAGTGGACGTTCTCGAAATCGATACGGCCGTTCGTGATCCGGATCGGCTTGGCCTCTGGACGATCGGCAACATCCACCTGCTGATTGTGGATGGCCACCAGTTCTTCCATATCATTAACCGAGTGCTGCACGTTGCGGACATGCATGCCGGCATCACGCAGATAGCCCTGCAGGACGATGAAGGACGTGAGAACATATGCTATCTCGCCCGGCGTTGCCTGTCCATGCGACCACAGAAGCAGGGCATATCCGACCACCGCCACCCTGAGCGCAACCAAAGTTACGCCTTGGGTTGAGCCGATGATCGTTCCGCGCACCCAGCTCCGGCGCGCGCGGTGCCGCCATTTCGTCATGATATTTGCAAGCCGCTCGTCTTCGCGAACCTCTGCGCCGAAGCCCTTGACCACAGCGTTGCAACTGACCGCGTCCGCAAGCGCGCCGCTGAGCCTTGTGTCCCATCGGTTGGCAAGGCTCGCCGCTGGCGCGACATAGCCGAGCGACAGCGAAATCGAAAACGCAAGGTAGACGAGAGAGCCGCAAGCAAAGATCACGCCCATGACCGGCCAGTGCCAGCCGAGCAGCACCGTCGAGCCGATCAAGATGACAAACGACGGGAGCAGCGTGACGAGTATCGTGCTGTTGAGGAGGTCGAGCGCCCACATGCCGCGCGTTATCTTGCGCACTGTCGAGCCGGCGAAGCTGTTTGCATGCCAGTCTGTCGAAAAGCGCTGCACATGATGGAACGCTTCGGTCGCGACGTCGGAAATCATTTTCAACACCAGGTCGCTCAGGCCAATGAAGGCGACGTGGCGCATGGCAATGCCACCGAGTGCCAATGCAATCGGTACAGAGAATGCTGCAACAGCTGAATCCGAAGCTGGTGCTGCCGCATTAGCAGCACGAGAAACAGCGTCGATGAGTCGGCCAGAATAGAGCGGCATCAACACGTCAGCCAGCGTGGAGGCGAGCATCGCGGTCATGATGATCGCGAGCCGGGCCGGCTGCCTGTTCCAGAGGCGAACAGTGAAGGCGAAAACGTCGCGACAAGTGGCGCCGCGCCCATGGACGGGGAAACGTCTCATAGTTTCCAAGCGGGCGCATCAACACGCTCGGTCCCAAAGACGATAAAAGACAAAACTGGAATTTCGACCTCCCCCATAACAGCATCAATTTTGGCGGGCAGCTCTTGCCGCCTCACGACGGTGAGTTCAAAAGTCGTGCCAACTGAGCGGGAACATCCGAAGGACAAATTCAGCAGGTTACCGAGCCTGGAGAAAGTCAGCCGCCATCCAGTCGATACGATTGCTACGGCTGCTCAACTCGGGAGATTGGAAAAGAAGGTCGATGTATCGATTGAATTTTGAGCTTGTTCTTGCCTCGATCAAATAAGTACAGTTGCAATGCAGCTTTCTCAGGCCCGGCACTTAGGTGCTGATTTCAAAAGCGCGCCGCGAATACTTTCCTGCCCATATTCCGTCAATCGAATGCTCGACTGTCGGATTGTGCGCTCCCCGACACAGTGCTGTCGGTTCGCCTCCTGGGTACCTCCCCCGTCGATTGACGACCTGAAGGAGAAGCTTCGCTCGCAAGCTGGCACGACTCTTGAGGGTACTCCAGGTGGCGGAAGGAACTCCGGCTCGAGTCCCGTTGACTTCGGATGTTGCGAGGCTGGGTTGGAGCAAACTGTGCACCAATGAGAACGCAATGAAGGAGACATCATGGAACTCCGGCGGATTGCGGTGGAGTTAGACCTATTCCTCAAGATGACTGATGATGTCGCTCAATCCGAACAGTTGTTCGAACTGTTGTCTGCGTTTGCGCTGAATTTCGATTGCCCGTGGATTGCCTATGGGCCGCTCGCATCAGAGAGGGCTTTCAAGCCGAACCGGGAGGGTTCTGTGGTGATGTGGAATTATCCTGCTGAATGGCAGGAGCGCTACTCGAGAATGGGCTATGCCAAAATAGACCCCCTCATCAAGAAAGGTCGAAAGGAGGCGGGACCCTTTCGATGGAGCGAGGTGTATACTGATGAAAACATAACTGAAGATGGACGCCGCGTCTTGGACGAAGCAGCAACATTCGGCTTGAGGTCAGGCGTTACCGTCCCATTACATGGCCCTGGTGGCAGCTTTAGGTTTGTGAGTTTTGCTCAATCCTCGGACTGCGAATTGCAGAATAGAGCGATCACCTACCTGCAAATGGCCGCGCTGCGGTTTCATCGGATGGTTACGAAGTTCGACACTACGACTGCGTCGGAACGAGCTCATAACCTGTCTCCGAGAGAAATAGAGTGCATTGATTTGGTGTCACAAGGAAAATCATCTTGGGAAATAGGAACTATTTTAGGCAGATCACGAAATACGATAGATTTCCATTTAAAAAATGTAATGCGGAAGTTGGATGCGACCAGCAGAACGGTAGCTGTTGTAAAAGCTTTGAACCTTGGGATTATCCAACCGCCGTAGGTGCGCAGCTAGTTCTCCGCCCGTAGTAGCGCGCGTGATAGCCGAGACGCTCCGGCGTGCGCTCGCTCTTCGAAGCACCCAGCGCCTCGTCCATCTCGGCCTCGAGCACCTCCTGCATCACGGCGCGAATCACCTCGTGCAATCCATCCGGCTTCGAAAGCAAAATGTCGTTGACGCTGCTACGGCGGATTTATCTTCAGGCTTGGTCCTGGTGGCGATGCTGAGTTCGCTTCGCTGAGATTGGGCGGTCATGACAGGGTGGTGTTCAATGTCACCGATTCCTGGAAGAAATTACCATCCGTATTAAGCGACTGACGATGAGTGATGTGTGTCCAAAATCTGACAGCTGTCAGAAAACATTTCGGGTTCAATACAGCGGAGCGTCTTAGCCCTGTCGGGCTTTTCGAAGCCTATCTCGCAGTAACTGCGCGCCAGGCGCACTAGCTCGGCCTTTGCTGGTCGATGTGCGGCAATATAGTGTGAGGGCTGACCCGCATGAGAACACGGAACTCGCTCGATGAAGGATGATCGACGGCATCCAGAAAGCTTCTCTCCGGCGGGTTCGAGGGTGCTGCGCGCGCATCTCGGCGACGGGCCAGCGACCAACGGTTGAGGCTACATCTCCGGAGCGAGTGATGCCTCGAAAGATGCAATGCTGTCTCTGGTCCGACGCGCTGGAAGTTTGTGAAGGGTCGGCCCGGCAAATCGGTGAACCGGGCGGCTTAGGCTGCCAAAAAGGGTAGATGTCTGCGTTGCCTCGGTAGATCAGCAGGCGGTATCAGAAAGCCAAAGGCACACGCACACCATCGTGGCGCTTCGCAGGAAGTAGATGGGAGTAATCACCAGTGATTTTACCGGAACTTCGCTCAGCAAACACAGCCGGCAGGGTTTTGGAGATAACGACGACCACGGGATGCGTCGTAGGATGTTCATATTGTCCCCAGGACAAGTTCGCGGTCCGGCAAAGAAAAGTGTCTCATGCGAGTCATCTGGATCTTGAAGATTTCAAGCGGTGTCTGGCCCGCGTACCGACTTCCGTCGACATTGGTTTTGCGGGATACTCCGAACCTTGGCTCAATCCGGACTGTACCGAAATGGTGGAGCACGCCTTCGCCAAAGGCCATGGCATCAGGATTTTTACGACGCTGGTGGGAATGAACGGGCAGGACCTGCAGCGATTGCAAGCCTTGCGCTTGGGCGTATTCGTGGTCCATGTTTTCGATGACGGCACCTACATGAACAGCCGCCTGGTCGGAGACAAGTATCGCGATCTGGTTCGTCAACTCGTCGACGCGGACATCCCCTTGATCCGATTCGTGGCCTTGGGCGAGCCCCACCCAGATATAGCCGACATTATTCCTACCGAAGCCCTGATAAAAGCGCGGCCGGTGAGCAGTAGGGGTGGAAGCGTCGACCCTAAGATCGTTGCACCACGTCAGCCAGTGGTCGGAGCCCTAACCTGCGTGGACGCACGACAGTATCGGAATGTTCTTCTTCCAAACGGCGACGTTACCCTGTGCTCTATGGATTTTGAACGGCGTCACGTATTGGGCAACCTTCTATATGAGGGTTACTCCGCTCTGTTTGAAAAGCCAGTTTTTCGCGAAATCGTCGACCGCATGAATGGAGCAGATGGTTTTCTGCTTTGCAGGATGTGTGAATTCGCCGACCCAAACGACCGGACCTGAGTGCATGCCGGCCGAGAGGGCGTGCCTGGCAGTGCGGATGGCCCCACGACAGATGCACCTGCCCGCGACGCCATCGTGTTTTCACGTTACGCCAGTATGTTCCTGTAGGCGCGGCAGTGGGCCTCGAGCATTTCGGAGACGAGCTCATCGAAAGGTCTTCGCCTTCCAACCGAGCTTGTCGGCCTGCCTAGCTTGAGGTAACGC
>NZ_RZRR01000410.1:0-4776 GCF_003998555.1 Mesorhizobium sp. M7A.F.Ca.CA.002.09.1.1
ATCTCGAAGCCGCCGGTCAGGCCGGCCAGCCGGCTGCCGGCGACGGCGGGGAAAACGGCGCTGGCCTTGGCGTCTACCTTGCCGATGATGACGGCGAAGCGCTTTCGGCCGACCATGTCGATTCCTGCTTCAGCCGCTACCGCTCCTATCGCCCGGAAGACAACAGCTACCAGCCATACTCCGGTGGCCCGAGACGGCAATGCCAGTAGCCCCCGCGCACCGCCGGCATGGCGATCCGATCGCGCGGATTTTCCGGAGCGTCCGCATTGGCGCGACGTTCAACCCTGACCCGAAGGAGGACTGACCATGAGCGACGACCGGGACGACAGAATTCGTGAGCGCGCCTACCAGATCTGGGAACGGGAAGGCCGCATGCAGGGCGACCCCGAGCGGCACTGGCACCAGGCCGAGGCCGAGATCGACCGCGAGGGAGCCCTGCCGCTGACGGCGGGCGACGCGCTGCCTGAAACCGGCGAGATCGCCAGCTCCGACGTGCTGGAGGTCGAGGCGCTGGCGGTGCGCACCGGCATCTCCGGCGACGAGGCACAGGAACTGCTCGACCGCTTGGGCAACGACCGCGCCGCGGTCGAGCAAGCCGCGCGCAGCCTCAAGGCCAAAGGGCGGCGAAACCCCGATGAGGGACTGGCGAAATAGTCGGAGGACGAAAAATGCCGGCTAGGCTGCGACGGCTGATCGGCACGAAAAGCCCGCGCCTCTGGCGGAGGACGCGGGCCGATCGGAGGGCCGATCTTCGGCAGGCGATGGAGGGCACCACCTGCCGCATCCACTAACAATTAGCTTTGGCTAATGTTCCGTCAAGTTGGATCTGAATTTACTGCGTTGGAATGTCGGCTGCCGCCGCAATTGCGCCGCTAGCCTTCGTGGCCGGGATGCATGTGTCCGGACAGGGAGCTTGTCGATGGGATAGGAATTTTTTCTTGACGGGGTGAGGGCAGCTATGCTACATTTCTGCCTATGGTGCTGATTTGCGCCAGTGACCCGCCGCCCAGGCGGGTTTTTGCGTTTTGGCCGGCGCTCGCCGAATTTCGACGTTGCCAGAAAGCGCCGACGCCAAAGCTGCCAATCTCCCCACTTGTGGGGGAGATGGCCGGCAGGCCAGAGGGGGGGCGCCGTAGAGTGCTGCCTTCGAACGGGTGGATCATTTGGATTGGAACGGCGTTGATCCCTGACACAACCGGGGAATGAGCATGGCGACAAGACGCAGGCGCTGGTCGGCAGGCCGCCGCCCGGTAAGCGGAAACCTTGATCAGGGCCAATCCTAGCCAGGGAGAGCGAGATGATCCGAAAACTCAAGGACGGCAAATACCGGCTGTATTCGCGCAAGAAGGACGACAAGACCGGCAAGCGGCGCAACCTCGGAACGTTCGATACGCGCGAGGCGGCGGAGAAGCACGAGAAGGAGGTGCAGTATTTCAAGCGGCATTGAGAGGGGGCCTCTGGCTGTCGCAATGGTGACTCACCAAACGCCAATGCGGCCGGCGCTGAATACAGCCGTCACCCGCAAGATGTCTACGCCACGCGTGGTTGAGCTGGCCTGACTACGGTAGCGAGCACGATGCCGGCGACGATGAAGGCCGCACCGACCAGGTCGTAATCGTGCAAGCCCTCGCCGAGCAGCAGATAGGCGAGCACGGCCACGAACACCGTCTGCAGGTAGAGCAGCATGCTTGCCCGGCTAGCACCCAGCGTTTGCACGCTTTTGTTGTAGAGGTAGTACATCAGGGCGCCGCCGGGACCTGCCAGATAGGCGAGCGCGAGAAGGCTGTGGACGTTCATGGCGGAGCGTTCGTCGTTGAACAATTCCCACGCATGGAAAGGCAAGGCGACCAGCGCACCGGCGCCGAGCAGCAGCACGACCATCGGCAGGAGTTCGATGCCGAATTTGGCACGGCGCAAAAGCACGGTGTAGAGGCCCCAGCAGAACGCGCTGCCGACGATCCACAGCTCGCCGGCGTTGAGCTTGAGCTGCAGCAGCGCCGTCAGGTTGCCGTGGGCAACGATGAAAATCATCCCGGCAAGCGCAACCAGCGCGCCAAGCGACTTCCACAGGCCGAGCGGCTCGCCAAGCGCGAAACGGGCAAGCACCATCGTCATGACCGGCGACAGCGCCATGATGATGCCGGCCGTGGTGGCGTCGGTGTGGTTGAGGCCATGGTAGATCATACCCTGGCAGAGCGTCAGGCCGATCGCCCCCACGGCGACGACCTCCACGGCGCGCGTTCGCAAAAGCCCGATCATCGCCTCGTGATGACGGTGCACGATCGGCAGCAGGATGGCGCAGGCAAGCGTCAGCCGCCAGAAACAGAGACCCCAGGGCGGCATTTCAGGCGCCACCCATTTGGCCGCGATGTAGACACCGGCCGAAAGCAGCCAGCACAGGACGGCGGCCGGATAGCCGGCCAGGGAGGATATGGGGCGCACGGGTTGCGCGGCTTGATGCGCTATCGGCATTGCCTGCATGTCATGCCTCCCCTTCGATGACCTCGGCCAGACGGGGCAATATAGCCTGTGTCGTTGGGTCGTGCATCCGTTTTGAGAGGTCGAGGAGGAATCTGGGCAGCCGCGCGGACCTCAAGGGCAAGGGGAAACTATCAGCCAGGGAGAGCGAAATGATCCGGAAAATGAAATGCGGAAAATACCGGCTTTATTCGCGCTAGGAGGATGAGAAGACCGGGAAAAGGCGGAATCTGGGAACGTTCGAGACGCGTGAGGCGATGGAGAAGCATGAGCGCGAGGTGTAGTATTTTAAGCGGCATTGAGGGGATAGTGGGACGTTCCTTGCAGGCTGGATACCTGGGCATGGCCCGGCGGGAGTCCTCTTTCACACCAAACTTCGCCCGGCAGAACATTCCGAGAAGACAGCGATCACGGCGGGCATGTTCCTACTGGCAATTGCCGCCATCGGCGCAATATAGCTGCACCAGCAGCGGAGCAGGAGACGGGCAACGTGCTGATGGTGGCGAATGGGTGGTAGGGAAGCTTTCAGTTGAGGGGCGGGTTGCGGTGGATCACAGCTCCCTGGGCGCGTATCGCTTAGTATGGATGCGTTAGGCTCAGGTTGAGTGATGCGGTCACCCTTTCCTAAACACTACAGTGCCCTTATACCGAATCGGTCGCTTGCGGCACAGGAACAGTGAACTCCAGAGGTCATTTGCATACTCTCGAATCCTATCTCAGTGATGGAATCCAACGTGATCGGGAAGACATTGCCGCCATCGATCGAGTGCTTCTAGAAACAGGAGAAACGATTGCGGGAACGTTCAATTCGGAGAAACCCAACTGGCCCTATGAAATTCCCGATCGCCGAAAAGAAAATGACAAGCACAAGATTTCGCATAGCACGATGACAATGATGATCCGCGCAATCGATCTTCTTCGCGAGTCGCAACGAGTTGGCACATCTCGTCCAGGCTATGCATTTGAGGTTGGCGGTCAATACGCGAAAAAGCTGGATGAAGCGCGAAAGAAGGCATTTGACAGGTTGGTCGCTGAGCTTAGAGAAGCCCGTTCTGAGACCAGAGCCCAAACCATAACAACGATTTCTCCTACCTACGGGACCAATGACCCGCTAACCATGTCGTTTCTTGCCGAGGTTTTGTCGGCGACACCTGGTGGGACCGATGATCTCATGGCCGATGCCAGGATCGTCGTTCAGAAACTCGTAAAGATTGATCCGACGAACAGCTTCGTCAGTTTTTTTATTTTTAAGAACAGAGGCTTGACGGAATCAAAAGTCGTACCCAACGCATTCGTTCCTTTGTTAGTCGTGCGTGCAGCTCATACGCTGGGGCAAGAGATAGAAGGCAGAGCTGCATATCTGCGCTACTTTGAGAGTACACTTCACGATCAGCTTTCGTACTCAAATATCCCGGACAGCCGCTTCGATCCTGCCGAGTTGATCTTCTCTTTGGAGGGCGTGCTGCTCCTCTCGGAGCAGACAATAGATGTGCGTCTATTCGACCGTGTTCTTGATGTCCTCGAGCAAGCGCAGCAGACTAGTGCTCACTGGCGCCCAAGTAAGCCCTTCCTGCGCACCGTAAAGGGGTTTGTACTTTTCCCAATAAGTGTGGAGGCCGCAAATTCACTTCTGCGGTGCTGCCAGAGACTAGATAAGGACGAGCGGTTTCATGGGCGCTCGGAACGATACATAGCTCTGTTTCGCCGCTTCTGGAGTTGGCTTGCGGCGAGGCGCGTCACAATCGATGTTGAAGGAACGCCACGCCGAGTTTCAGGCTGGCACTCGGACCATGTCGCGGATCCTGACTCGATCCAACTTTGGGATACCGCGCAGGTAGTCGATTTTCTTCTGGGATACCGGCGTAGCCTCCACGGCCACATAGCTCGCACCACGCTGCGACTGTCTCGCTTCAACGTTCGAAAGCCTCAACGTGCCAAACAGTCTTGGAGTCCTGCGACCCAAGCGATGCAACTAGCTCGAAAGACGACAACGGCCGCGGCCCCGGATGACAAAGCAGATCTGAGGGAGAGCTTTGAGCCGATAACCTCACTCGGGCCATACTTCGAGACCTATCGTAAGGTAGAAGAGGAGTTCCTTTTGCCTTGGCTCGGCGGAAGTCCCCGAAATTATTCTATGTTAATTTATGGCCCGCCTGGCACCGGCAAAACCAGCGTTGCTGAAAATTTAGCGGATGCGCTCGGCTTTCCGCTCGTAACGATTACCGTCAGCGACTTTCTGGCAGGTGGCGGGGGCGAGGTGGAAGCGCGCGCTAAAATGATCTTTGAGGTGCTTGAGGC
>NZ_RZRR01000411.1:0-4772 GCF_003998555.1 Mesorhizobium sp. M7A.F.Ca.CA.002.09.1.1
GTAGTAGACCACCATCGCCTTGGCGGCGTTGCCCTCGAGCCGGTAGCGCCGGACCGGGATGTCGCGGCCGGCGGCGGCGATCAGCCCGTCGCTGGCCTTGACGCCGGGCGGGCGGCCCTGGTGGAAAGCCCGGCTCATCCTGTCATAGACGGCGCGCTGCTTGTCGATCGGCAGGCCGATGATCTCGGGCGGATGCCAGGCGTTGACGGCGTCGATATAGGCCCAAAGGGCCGGGTCGAGCCGTGTTTCGTAGGGGCCGCGCGTCATAGATCGGCGTAGAGCGCGGCCGCGTTGTCGAAGCTGAAACGCAGCGGCACCGAGCCCTCGACCTGCCAGACGGTGACGGTTTCGCCGGCCAGCAGCCGGCAGGCGCCGTCGGTGTCGGTGACGGCGCCGCCATAGAGCCGGTTGGCGAGGTTGAGGATCCCGGTCTGGTGCATGGCCGCGCTGCCGCTGCCGCAGGCATCCTTGACCAGCAGCACGCGAAAGCCTTTGGCCACCGCATCCTTGACCGACGCGTCGATGCAGGCCTCGGTCCAGACGCCTGATATGACCAACCATTCGATGCCGGCCGACTTGATGTCGCCCGCCGCCGGCCCGGTGCGGAAGGCGCTGGCCTCGGCCTTGATCAGCAGCGCCTCGCCCTTGGCCGGCGCCACCTCATGGCAGATTTCGGTCAGCGGATCGCTCTTGTCGGAAAAGGCCGACTTGCCGTCCTCGCCGAGCGGATGAAACGGGCGGTCCTGCTTGTCGAGATCGACGATGTAGGCCCAGTGGTAGAGCGGCACCTGGTTCCGCCGCGCCGCCGCCTGCAGGCGCTGGACGTTGGCGAGGATCGTGGGAAAGCCCTCGACGAGGTAGCGCGGGTCCTGCCGGTGCTCTTCCTGCAGGTCGATGAAGATCGCGGCCACCGTGCCGGGCTTGAGGGAGATGGGCGTTTTCATGCGGCGCCTGCGTGATGCATGGGCGAGGCAGTCAAAGACCCTTCCGTATGCCGGCGGGACAGAGGGGGGCGCCAGGCAACGAGGCGCTCATTGGTTGCCCGTATCAAACCTGCGTCTCCAGAAACTCGTCCTCATAAGGAAAGCGCGACAGAAGCTCCGTGCCCGTCTCGGTGATCAGGATCTCGTCCTCCAGCTTGACGCCCTCGCGGCCGCCCTTTTCGCCGATATAGCTTTCGACGCTCACCACCATGCCTGGCACGATATGGCCGTCGCGGCCATAGGTCTCGTAATCCATGGCATGCGCGATGAACGGCGTTTCGCCATGCATGCCGACGCCGTGCATGACCGAGGTGTAGCGCTGGTCGACGAAACGGTCGGGGATCTTCCACGCCTGCTCGGCGATCTCGCGGAAGGCCATGCCGGGCTTGACGATCGAAATGTTGTGCTGAACCTGATCGTGCGCCATGCGGTAGAGCGACTTCTGGTAAGGGGTCGGCTTGCCTGGCCCGCAGCGGAAGGTGCGCGAGAAATCCGAATAATAGCCGTAGCAGCCGATGGTGTCGGTATCGAGCGCCAAGAGTTCGCCGGGGCGGATCTTGCGGCCGCTGGCCTCGTTGAACCACGGGTTGGTGCGCTGGCCTGATGTCAGCAGCCGCGTCTCGATGAACTCGCCGCCCTGGCGGATGACCTCGCCATACATGATGGCGAACAGGTCGTTTTCGGAAACGCCGGGCTTGATCGCCTCACGCACCGCATAGACGGCAGCCTCGGCGCCGGCCATCGACACCTGCAGGCATTTCACTTCCTCCGGCGTCTTCACCGCGCGCACCGCCAGGATTTCGCCCTGGCAATCCCTGACCTCACAGCCGCGCTTTTCCAGCGCCAGCGCCTGCAGATGGCTGCAGCGGTCGAGGCCGAGCTTCATCGAGCCGCCGCCATGCTTTTTCAAAAGCTCGGCGATCTCGTCGGCGAACGGACCTGCGGTCTCGTCGTCGCGGCCCGAGACCGACGACCAGACCAACTTGGAAGGCCGCGCCTCGTCGATCGTGTCGAGTACCATGGAGACATGATAGCTCTGCGGGTATTCGAACAGCACGATCGGCCCGTCGGTCGGGATAAAGAAATAGCGGGTCGAGTTGCGCAGGAAATAGCCGAACATGTTGCGCGAGCCGGTGGCGTAGCGCTGGTTGTACGGATCGAACAGCACCACGCCGCCATAGCCGGCCTTGCGCATCCAGCCGCGCAGCTTGGCCAGCCGGCCTTTGCGCAGGGCATCGGCATCGATGAAGGACGGTTCGGTGTCCGACAGCCACATGCCGCCGGCCGGATCGGCCGCCGCGGGGTGGCGCATGCGATCCTTGAAGTTCACGTCCTCGGTGCTGTCGGGGTCGAAAACGACGATGCTCATGGGCTCGGCCTTGGCTGGGTTGCGAGGTCGCAGCATGGCGCAAGAGGGGCGGGAGGATTGTGCGGAAAACCGCAGCTGTTGTGCGGGATGCCGCTGGCTAATCGGTTGCGTCGCGATCCTTCGCGCCCCCCTCTGCCCTGCCCGGCATCTCCCCCTCAAGGGGGAGATTGGCATTTTCGATGCCGCCGTTCTTTTCTTCAACATCTGAGATTGGCGAAAGCAGAGATGCAGTCCGATCTCCCCCCTTGAGGGGGAGATGTCCGGCAGGACAGAGGGGGGCGCTGTCCCGCCAACATCTCACCGCGTCAGCGAGCGCCAAGCCTAATGCCGTCGCGCCAGCTTCGGCGGATGGCCATGCTCCTCGCGAAACGCCCGGGCAAAACTCGACATCGAGGCAAACCCACACGCCAGCGCCACGTCGCGCACGGCGAGCGTCGAATGCGCCAAAAGATCGGCGGCGCGTTTGAGCCTCAGGCGCCGGTAATAGCCATTGGGCGAGATGGCGAGTTCGGAGCGGAAGGAGCGCTCGAGCTTGTCTGAGGACACGCCGAGCTTCGCGGTCAGCTCGGCCATGCCGAGCCGCTCCTCGACCGCGTCCTCCATGATGGCGATGGCCGACAGCACCAGCTCGTTCTGGACCCCGGTGCGCAGGCGCAGCGGCATCATCTTGCGGTCGATGCTGGAGCGCAGCTGGCTGTGCACGAACCATTCGGCGACGCCGGCGGCAAGCTCGGCGCCGTAGTCGCGGGTGATGATCTCCAGCATCATGTCGAGGCTGCCGACACCGCCGGCCGAGGTGAAGCGCTTGCGGTCGATAACATAGAGGTCGCGCCTGAGCTCGATGTTGGGGAAGGCTTCGGTGAAGGCGGCCTGGCTGGTCCAGTGCAAGGTGCAGGCATGGCCGTCGAGCAGGCCGGCGCGCGCCAGGAAGAACGCGGCATCCGCCACCGCACCGATATGGGCGCCATTGCGCAGGCTCTTGCGGATCCAGTGTGCAGCGTCCTCGGCGACGAGGTGATCGGCATCGCCGCCCGAGCAGACGACGATGCGGTCGACCTTCGGCGCATCCTCGGCGTAAAAGCCCGGCTGGATGACGACGCCGTTCGACGCCTCGACCGCACCTTTCGTGCCGCCGACGATGATCCAGCGATAGCATTGCCGTTTCGCCAGGACATTGGCGGCGCGCAGCGGCTCGATGACCGAGCTGAACGCCATCATCGGAAAACCTGGGAACACCAGCACGGCGAAAGTGAGGGGTTCAGTGGGCTTGGGTGGTTCGCGCGTGGCCATGGGGCGCTACATTTCGGGCAGATGGGGTTCGGGGTCAATTGGCCGGTCCATCATCATGAGACGTCCGCGCGCCGCCCCTTGCCCTTCCTCTCCCTCGTCGATCGGGGGAGAGGTGTCGAGCGAAGCTCGACGGAGTGGGGGTCGACCCTCGCCGCGCGCCCTGAGGTCTCTTGCTCGTCAGATTGTGCCTGTCTTGCGGCGACTGCGCGTCTGCGAACGCCTTCCCCCACTCCGTCTCGGCTTCGCCGAGCCACCTCTCTCCCCTCCGGAGGGAAAGGAAAGGAGCCAAGGCAGGGCGATGAGGGGCAACGCTGAAGTTGCAAGTTGATTAAGCTTCTAACCCGCCAGCGCCTGCTCCAGATCCGCAATCAGATCATCGCCATCCTCGATCCCCGCCGACAACCTTACCAGCGAATCCGATATGCCGATCTCGGCCCGTTTCTCCGCCGGTATGGAGCCATGCGTCATCAGCGCCGGGTGTTCGATCAGGCTCTCCACACCGCCGAGGCTTTCGGCGAGCGTGAACAATTGCGTGCGTTCGAGGAACTTTTTGGTGCCGGCTAGGTCGCGGTCGAGCACGGCTGTGATCATGCCGCCGAAGGCATGCATCTGCTGGACGGCGACGGCGTGCTGCGGGTGGCTGGCGAGGCCGGGATAGATGACGCGGCGGACGTCGCGGCGCGCTTCCAGCCATTGCGCGATCTTCAGGCCGTTGGCGGAATGGCGCTCCATCCTGAGCGCCAAGGTCTTGAGGCCGCGCAGCGCCAGAAAACTGTCGAACGGGCCCGAAATGGCGCCGATGGCGTTCTGCAGGAATTTCAGCTGGGCGGCCAGATCCTTGTTGTCGCCGACCACGGCGACGCCGCCGACCATGTCGGAATGGCCGTTGAGATATTTGGTCGTCGAATGCACGACGATGTCGATGCCGAGCTCCAGCGGCCGCTGGATATAGGGGCTGCAGAAGGTGTTGTCGGCGACCGTGAGAATCCCCTTGCGCCTGGCAAGTGCGGCGACGCCTTCGAGGTCGACGATGCGCAGCAGCGGGTTGGTGGGGGTTTCGACCCACAGCATTTTCGTCTCGGGCCGGATCGCGGCCTCGACAGCGGCAAGGTCGGTGAAGTCGACGAACG
>NZ_RZRR01000412.1:0-4764 GCF_003998555.1 Mesorhizobium sp. M7A.F.Ca.CA.002.09.1.1
GGCTTGTGGAAGGCGACGCCGGCGACCACCAGCGCAATGCCGAGGCAATCGATAAAACTCGGAATCTGGCGCAGCACGACGACGCCGATCAGCGTCGCGGTGACCGGCAGCAGCGACAGCATCAGCGCGAAGCTCGCGCGTGGCAGCCGCGACATGGCGAGCTGGTCGCAGATGTAAGGAATGACCGACGAGCAGATGCCGACGCCGATGGCGGCGAGCAGCAGCGGCAGTGAGAAAAAGGCCGGCAGCGCATCGGTGAAGCCGATCGGCAGCACGACGATGAAGGCGATCGCCATGGCAGCACCCAGGCCGGCGATGCCGCTGCCGGCGCCTGAAGCGGCGACGCGATGGCCGAGTACGATGTAACCGACAAACAGCGCCCCGTTGAGGATGGCCCAGAACAGCCCGATGGGATCGTCGGACCATCTGACATCGATGAGCAGCAAGGTGCCGGCGACGGCGATGGCAAGGGCGGCGAGATTGCGCGTGCTCCTGAGGCCGATCGCCGCGACGCCGATGATGCCGACGAATTCGATCGCCGCCACCAGCGAGATCGGCAGTCGGTCGAGCGCCAGGTAGAACGAACAGTTCATCACCGCCAGACAGGCGCCGAAGGCCAGCAACAGCAGCCGCGTCGTGCGATCGGCGCGTGCGAAGCTTCGCCATGGACGGGTCAGGGGTGCGAAGATGAGTGCTGCCGTGGCGATGCGCAGCCACGCCATGCCGAGCACGCCGACATGCGGGAAAAGCAGCACGGCGAAGGCCGGCCCGAGATAGTGGAAGACGGCGCTGACGCCGAACCAGACATGCGGCGGCAGTTTTTCCGTCAGCTTGCCCAGGGTGAAGTTGCCCGGGGCAGGGGTCGCCGCGAGAGCTTGCGTTTGATCATCCACCGGATCAGTATCGCAGGCAGATTTGCCTATTTATATAGATGATGATTAGCTCTTTCGGCTATCTTTCTCCCGGAATAAAGGAGTTTTCCATGAAGCGCCTTCGAACTGAAAGCGCCGATCTCGATGCCGCCGACATGAAGATCCTGCGCCTGCTGGAAAAGGACGCGCGCACCAGCACGGCGGAGCTGGCACGCTCGGTGGGCCTGTCGGCACCGAGTGTGGCCGAGCGCATCAAGCGGCTGCAGGAAAGCGGCGTCATCGAGGCCTATTCGGTTAGGATCAACCCGACGGCACTCGGCCTGCCGCTGTCGGCATGGCTGCGCATCCGGCCAGTGCCGGGGCAGTTGGCCGTCGTGGCCGAGATCATCCGCGAACTGCCGGAGATCGTGCAATGCGACCGCGTAACCGGAGAGGATTGTTTCATCGCGCTGGCGCATGTCGGGTCGGTGGTCGACCTCGAGCGGGTGATCGACCGCATCATTCCCTACGCGATGACCAACACGGCGATCATCCAGTCCTCGCCGGTGGTGGCGCGTTCGGCCCTGGCGGCGTTGAGGCGCCAGGCTTGACCTGCGGGGATTGTTCCGTTCGAGGACCTTATGCGTGGCCGCGCTTCATGCGCGCCTGTTTCAGGATGGCGCGCCAGCGGATCATGTCGAACGGGATCGGCTCGTTGTTGTTGGCGATGTGGAAGATCTCATTGTTGACGTTCTTGAGCGAGCGCCAGAAATCGTAGTCGGTGATGCGCGGATCGGCAGCCAACCTGTCCACCTCGACCTTGATGTCGGTTTTCATGCACTTTCCTCGAACCGGCGCCGCGCCGCCCGTGTCGCTACCTCGATGCAGATCGTTTTCGACCGGCCCGCTGAGTCGCGCAACGGCTCAAATGGCTTGTTCCCGTTAAAACCTTGGTAAGGTTAACGAGGGCGCCGCGCCGCTTCAAGCGCCGCCGCCGGTCGATGGCAAGGTTCTGCGATTTTAGATCGCCGGTGTGGCTTTGAAGCCGGAAACGAGACGTGTCGGCATCGCCCTATTTGCGTTTGATGCCGATCGAGCGGCCGGCCCGTTCCGGCATCGGCAGGGCCGAATGGGCGGCGCGCATGTCTTCGACCCTGGCCAGCACATCGGCGGGGAAGGGCGCCACCTTCGGCCCGGACATGTCGACATGCAGCGACAGCGATTCGGAAGTCGCGGCCAGCCAGCCGTCGACATGGCGGATTTCCTGATAGGCCCGCAGCCGCTTGTCGTCATGGTCGATGAGCTGGAAGGAGACCGTGACCTTGTGCTCGAGATGCAGCTCCTGCACGTAGCAGACATGGACTTCGGCGGTGTAGATGGTGAGGCGGCGATCCCTGGCATAGTTCGGTCCCATGCCCATTGCCTCGAAGGCGTCGTCCGAGCAGCGGTCGAACAGCACGTTGTAATAGGCCATGTTGAGATGGCCGTTGTAGTCGATCCAGTCCTTCTCGATGTCCATGGGTTTCGAGACGAAGGGAGTGGGGATGGGCATCGAAACTTCCTTGTTCTGGTGCTGGACAGAGCGTGGCTCCGGAGACTCTATTTGTTCTGACGCAATTTCGGACGGAAAACCGCTTCACACTTTTCCTGGAATTGCTTTACGCATCCATAGACGCATAACAAGCATGGACGCTGGTCCATTCGCGGAGGAATTCATGGCTCTGAGCGACCTCAACCCGGTCGAACGCAACGAGGAAGGCATCGCTGCGGTGCTCGGGATCCTCAAGCAGCAGCTCGGCGAGCGATTCCAGACCGGCCAGGCGATCCGCTCGCAGCATGCACATACCACCACCTACATTCCGACGCAGGCACCGGATGGCGTTGCGTTCCCCGAGACGACGGCCGAGGTGCAGGAGATCGTGCGCGCCTGTGCGGCGCACCGCGTGCCGGTGATCGCCTTCGGCGTCGGCTCCTCGCTGGAGGGTCACACCAACGCACCGGGCGGCGGCATATCGGTCGACACATCGCGCATGAACCGTATCCTGGCGGTCAATCCGCAGGATCTCGACTGCACGGTCGAACCCGGCGTCACCCGTGAGGATTTGAACCGGCATCTGCGCGACACCGGCCTGTTCTTTCCGATCGATCCCGGCGCCAATGCCTCGCTGGGCGGCATGGCCGCAACGCGGGCCTCCGGCACCAACGCGGTGCGCTACGGAACGATGCGCGAGAACGTGCTGTCGCTGACCGCCGTCATGGCCGACGGCGAAACGGTGACAACCGGCAAGCGGGCGAAAAAGAGCTCGGCCGGCTATGATCTGACGCGGCTGCTGGTCGGCTCGGAAGGCACGCTCGGCATCATCACGTCGCTGACCTTGAAGCTGCAAGGCATCCCGCAGGCGATCTCCGGCGGCGTCTGCCCGTTTCCGAGCGTCGAGGCGGCCTGCAACGCGGTCATCGCGACGATCCAGATGGGCATCCCGGTGGCGCGCATCGAACTGGTCAACGCCTTGCAGATGCGGGCGATGAAGAATTATTCCAAGCTCGACTATCCCGAGAGCCCGTGCCTGTTCGTCGAGTTTCATGGTAGCGATGCCGGCGTTGCCGAACAGGCCGAAACCTTCGGCATGATCGCGGAGGAAAATGGCGGCGGGCCGTTCCTGTGGACCAGCGTCGCCGAGGAGCGCACCAAATTGTGGAAGGCGAGGCACGACGCCTACTGGTCGTCGCTGACCCTGCGGCCGGGAGCCAAGGGGCTGTCGACCGATGTCTGCGTGCCGATCTCGCGCTTTGCCGAATGCGTCATGGAAACCGAGGCCGATATCGCCGAGATGGGCCTGATCGCGCCGATCGTCGGCCATGCCGGCGACGGCAATTTCCACGTGCTTGTGCTGATGGATGTGAACGATCCCAAGGAGATCGCGCTGTCGGAAAAATTCGTCGCGCGGCTCAACATGCGGGCCATCGCCATGGACGGCACCTGCACCGGCGAGCACGGCATCGGCCAGGGCAAGATCGGCTTCCTGCGCCACGAGCTCGGCCACGGCGTCGACATCATGCGCACCATCAAGCAGGCGCTCGATCCGCTTGATATCATGAACCCGGGCAAGATCTTGCCGGGAAACTAACCGATTTTCCGACGCAAGGTTCGTAGGCGGCCAGTCTTGACCGCGCCACCATTCGGGCCGAGGCTTGGCCGGTAGCAGGGCCTGAAGCCAACAGGCGTGCCAGCGGAGGAGGATGCCATGGCGATTTCACGCAAGGAAGAAGCGCGCGCGCTGAGTGCCGACGAACACGATCTGGTGGAGAAGTCTCACCATCCGGCGGTGCAGGAGCTCTCCGACGCCGATCTTGCCGGCCTGGTCAAGCTGTTGCGGGAGCGGCGCGACAAGGCGCAGACCGAAGCACACCGCCGCCGGCGTGAGATCCGGGGCAAGGGCGCGGCGAAGGGCGCTACGCCTTCGAAGGCTGATGGCGGGTCGCAGCTCAAGCTTGCGGTGCTGGCCATGGCCATGCGGCGCCTGAATGGCGAGGCCGAGCGGCGCCGGCAACTGGCCGCCAGCGTTTCGCTGATCGAGAATGCGCGCAAGGCATTGGTGATGAAGCAAGGGGCGGCATCGGACGGCCCCGCCTTCAACTCGCGCACCGCGCGCAGGGGTATGCGGCCGGTGGCGAACCAGAGGGCGCCGGATCTGGTCCGGCCAATGGAACTCGGCCGGCAGCGCAGGGCGGCCAAGGTGGCACAGGCAAAGCGCGACGCACGCTGAATTCGCGGTGATCGCGGGCTGAAATCGTTGAGGACGCCTGCCTACCGTGCGGCAGGCTTCGCCTGTCCGCCCTCGACAAGCGTCTGCAGCATGGGGCGGGTTGGCGCGAAGAATGTCGTGCCGGTGTGCGGTGTGGAGAAATCGAG
>NZ_RZRR01000413.1:0-4757 GCF_003998555.1 Mesorhizobium sp. M7A.F.Ca.CA.002.09.1.1
GACTGATCACTTCCATGAAGGTCTCGAATTCCGCGCGCTTGATCGCCGCATAGGTCGCGGCGAACGACTTGCCCAGATGAGCGCAGAGTTCCTCGTCGCCCTCGAACAGGTCGACGGCTTCAAGCAGGCCGCGCGGCAGGTCGATCTCGTCGGCATTGGCCGTTGTCAGGACCGGGGGCTCGGCCTTGATCTTGTTGGTGATGCCGATCAGCCCGCAGGCAAGCGATGCCGCCAGCGCCAGATAGGGATTGGCATCGGAGGACGGGATGCGGTTTTCGACGCGCCGTGCCGCCGGATCCGAGCGTGGCACGCGAAACGCCGTGGTGCGGTTGTCATAGCCCCATTTGTTGTTGACCGGCGCCGACGCCGCCTGTGTCAGCCGGCGGTAGGAATTGACATAGGGCGCGAACATCACCAGCGCGTTCGGCACATGCTTCTGCATGCCGCCGATAAAGTGGAAAAAATCGTCGGTTTCCGAGCCGTCAGCGGCCGAAAAGATGTTCTGTCCGGTCTTCTTGTCGATGATCGACTGATGGATGTGCATGGCGGAGCCGGGTTGCCCCTGGATCGGCTTGGCCATGAAGGTGGCGTAGATCTCGTGCTTCAGCGCCGCCTCGCGAATGGTGCGCTTGAACATGAACACCTGGTCGGCCAGTTCGATCGGGTCGCCATGGCGCAGATTGATCTCCAACTGGCCGGCACCTTCCTCGTGGATCAGCGTATCGATCTCCAGGCCCTGGCTTTCGGAGAAATGGTAGATGTCGTCGATCAGTTCGTCGAATTCGTTGACGCCGGCGATCGAATAGCCGGCGCCGCCGCCGATCGCGCGTCCCGACCGGCCAACCGGCGGGGTCAGCGGATAGTCCGGGTCGGGATTCTTGCGCACCAGGTAGAACTCGATCTCGGGCGCCACCACAGGCTTCAGGCCGAGCTTGTCATAGGCGGCCACCACACGCTTCAACACGTTGCGCGGCGTGAACTCGACCGAGCGTCCGTCCTGGTGGACGAGGTCGCAGATGACCGCTGCCGTCGGGTCTTCTTCCCAGGGCACCACCGTCAGCGTCGACAGGTCGGGCATCAGTTTGAGGTCGCCGTCGTCTTCCGGGTAATGGAAGCCGTTGCCATCCTCGGGGTAGCCGCCGGATATCGTCGTCATGAAGACTGCCGACGGCAGCGCCAGCGAGGTGTTGGAGGTGAATTTCTTCGATGGCATCATCTTGCCACGCGCGACGCCTGCCTGATCGGGCGTGATGCACTCGATGTCCTCGATGCCGCGCCATTCCAGCCAGGCGCTGACTTCCTTCCAGTTCTTGACGCCTCGTTGGTTTTTCACGAAGGCAGGCGTGCGGGCGCGTCCTCCGCGGCTCGACGGACGGACTTCCTTTTTTGCAGGCGGCATCATTCACCAGATTGGGTTGCGGATTGTGGAGTATAGCCGTGCCCTCCTATGGAAGGGAAGGGGAGCCGCGTCGGGCATTGCCCGGTGCGGTTGAAAATCACGCCAATCGGCTTAGTTTCGGCCGTCCCAATTCCAATCGAGGCGTTCAATGCGGCGCAATGACAAACTGACGACGATCGGCTTCGACGCCGACGACACGTTGTGGCAGAACGAGCAGTTCTTCCGGCTGACGGAAAAGCGCTTTGCCGCCATGCTCGTCGACCATGGCGAAGCGGAGCACATCTCGGCACGATTGCTGGAGGCCGAAAGGCGCAACCTCGCTGTCTATGGCTTCGGCATCAAGGGATTTACCCTGTCGATGATCGAGACGGCGATCGAGGTCACGCAAGGCCGCGTGCCGGGCTCGGTCATAGCGGAGATTCTCGATGCCGGCCGCGAGATGCTGAGCCATCCGATCGAGGCCTTGCCGCACGCCCGCGAGACGGTCGAAAAGCTTGCCGGCGCATTCCGCCTCGTGCTGATCACCAAGGGCGACCTCTTCGACCAGGAGCGCAAGCTGGCTGGCTCAGGCCTTGGCGATCTGTTCGACGCGGTCGAGATCGTCAGCGACAAGAATGCTGCCACCTATAGCAGGCTCTTCAACCGCCACGGCGATGGTCCGGCGAAAAGCATGATGGTCGGCAACTCGCTGAAGTCGGATGTGGTGCCGGCCATCGAGGCCGGCGGCTGGGGTGTTCATGTGCCGCATGAACTGACCTGGGTGCTGGAGCATGTCGAAGCGCCGGTAACCGAATCGAGGTTCCGCCAGATATCCGATCTCGGACAACTGCCCGGACTGATCGAAAGCATCATCGATCCCTGATCGCCGGGCGATCCGTGGTCGCCCGGCCTTACCTGGTTTCGATTCCGGACGGAAAAACCGCTATACACTTTCCCGCAATTGCCTCAGCGGCCGATCAGGCGATCGATCACCGGTTGCAACCGTTCGGGCGTGATCGGCTTGGCGATCACCACGTCGATGACACCAGACAGGCCCAGGCTTTCCGTGGTGCCATTCTTGGTTGACAGCAGGATTACCGGTGGCAGCGATTTGCCCGAGGCGCGGCGCAACGCGTCGATGCTGGACATCAGATTGTCGCAGTCCTTGTTGTCGGCGCCGCCGTCAAGGACAACCGCGCCGGGAATGAGCGACCGCAAGATCCTTGCCGCCGTGTCGGGAGATTCCGAAATCGGCTTGAGCCCGGATCGCTCGACGATCTTTGAAATCACCACGCGATTGATTGGCGACCTGCCGACGACAAGCACCTGCGACGGATCACGGATCGCCTCGGTGGTTGAGCCGCGGGTCACCAGATTCGGATGTCTTGGAGTCTCGCCTTCGCGATTCACCGGGCACACAAGTCAGCCAAGAAGCTCGCCCCTATTTCAATGCAGAGTTGAATCCGGAGCGCAATTGGCGTGAGATCGCAGCCTATGTCAAGTTGAAATAAAAGTGCCCGAAATCATCGCCGGGACAGTGAATTTCAAGCAACGCTACTGTACTCGACTGTCCACACGTGCATTTCATAAAAAGAAAATTCACCTGCGCAGGGGCTGCGCAGGTGAAGGGTCGGTTGCATGAATTTCAGTCAGCCGTGGCTCTGCTGCGTGACGATCACCGGGATCAGCAGATCGCCCCAGTTGCCGTCGCCGCCGTGATGTCGTGCCGAGCGCACGAGTTCCACCGAGACGCCCGCCTCGACCGCCTTCATAACCGACTGGTTGAGGCGGTGCAGGTCGTTGGCCAGCATGCGGATCGTCGCCTGCTGGTCGACGCTCATCGTTGTCGACTGTTCCTCGGCGCGTTCCTTGACGCGGCTTATCGATGCCATTGGTTTTCTCCTTGTGTCCCAAGCCCTGTCGGGCGTTTCCTCTGAGTTTTTCTGTTCGCTATTCGGCGGCCGGTTTGAACTGCGCGTGCTCCGTCGATTCATGCATGGCGGTGGTCGACGACTGGCCGCCGGTGATCGCCATCGACACGGCGTCGAAATAGCCGGTGCCGACCTCGCGCTGATGCTTGGTCGCGGTGTAGCCATCGGCCTCGGCCGCGAACTCCGCTTCCTGCAACTCGGAATAGGCCGCCATCTGCCGCGCCTTGTAGCCGCGCGCCAGTTCGAACATGCCGTAGTTGAGCTGGTGGAAGCCGGCGAGCGTGATGAACTGGAACTTGTAGCCCATGGCGCCGAGCTCCTTCTGGAACTTGGCAATCGTCGCGTCGTCGAGGTTCTTCTTCCAGTTGAACGACGGCGAGCAATTGTAGGCGAGCAGCTTGTCGGGATGGTGCTTGCGCACGCCCTCGGCGAATTTCCTGGCCTGCGCCAGGTCGGGTTTCGAGGTCTCGCACCAGATCAGATCCGCGTACGGCGCATAGGCGATGGCGCGGGCAATGCAGGGCTCGATGCCGCTCCTGACATGATAGAAACCCTCAACCGTGCGCCCGGCGTCGTGGTCGACGAAAGGCTGGTCGCGCTCGTCGATGTCGGAGGTGAGCAGCTTGGCGGCTTCCGCATCGGTGCGCGCGACGACCAGGGTCGGCGTGCCCATCACGTCCGCCGCCAGGCGCGCGGCGTTGAGGTTGCGGATGTGCGCCGCAGTCGGGATCAGCACCTTGCCGCCGAGATGGCCGCATTTCTTTTCCGACGCCAACTGGTCCTCATAGTGGACGCCGGCGGCGCCCGCCTCGATGAAGGCCTTCATGATTTCGAAGGCGTTGAGCGGCCCGCCGAAGCCAGCTTCGGCGTCGGCAACGATCGGCGCGAACCAGGTTTCGACCGAAAGCCCATTGCCTTCGGAGGTCTCGATCTGGTCGGCGCGCTGCAGCGTCCGGTTGATGCGCTTGACCAGTTCAGGCGCCGCATTGGCCGGGTAGAGCGACTGATCCGGATACATCGCGCCAGCCGTGTTGGCGTCGGCGGCAACCTGCCAGCCCGACAGGTAGATCGCCTTCAGCCCGGCGCGCACCTGCTGCATCGCCTGATTGCCGGACATGGCGCCGAGCGCGTTGACGAAGTCCTCCTCGTGGATGAGCTTCCACAGCCGATTGGCGCCCATTTCGGCAAGGCTCTGGCGGATCTGCACCGAACCGCGCAGACGCTTCACATCCGCCGCCGAGTAGGGTCGTTCGATACCGTCGAAGCGACCTTCCGGCGCCGATGGGACGAGGTTGTAAAAATCAGTCATTGGTCACTCCGAGGAATTGCTGATCTGTGTCAAGGCGTCAATCATTTGGGGGTAGTTGGGTGTGACTGGATTTACATTTCTGCGCGAAATCAGCCACAAAAATCAGGTAAACTGAGAGGATATAAGAGAAAACCTGTGT
>NZ_RZRR01000414.1:0-4754 GCF_003998555.1 Mesorhizobium sp. M7A.F.Ca.CA.002.09.1.1
GCCCATGGGCCGGACCGGTGGTGTTGATGACGGCAGCGAAGCGCATCGTCTCGATCCGGGTCTGCCCGCGCCGTTGAAAGCTGACAGCCAGGCTGCCGTCCTCGTCGTTCGACGCGACAAGCCTGGCGGCAATGGTGTCGACTGTACCGGCGGCATGACGCCGGTCGAGCACCGCGGCGACCTGCGGCGCGATCCTGAAACGATGCACGTCCCAGAACACGCGCAGCTGGCGCACCAGCCTTGCCCGCTCCGGCGGCGCAAGTGCGGCCCACAGCACCGGCCCCTGGAGGCGCAGCTGATCGAAGACCGACTGCCAGTTGACATTGGCGGCGCGCGCGGCCGCCAGCGTCGCGCGAATGGTCTTGAGCAGGCCGAGCGCCGTCGTGGCCGGCGCGGATGCAAAGTCGCCAAAAGGCTCGCCCCTGATATCCGGGTGGCCGCGCGAGCGCAGGCCGCGGCGCGACAGCGCGAGGATACGGCCGCGATGGCCACGGCGGTCAAGTTCGGCGACCATGTCGGCCGAGGTCAACCCGGAGCCGACGATCAGCACCGACGCCTCCGGCCCGATCCCTGAAAGCGCGGCGGAAGAGTACGGATCGGCGACGAAACCTGGCGCTTCCGTCAGCGAGGCCAGCGCGTTGGGAATTACGGGCCGCGGATGCGTCGCTGCCAGGACGAGGATATCGGCGACGACCGGTCCGGCAGAGGTGTGCACGGTCCAGCCCGCGCCACTGGCATCGCGTGTCACGCGTGTGGCGGAACCTTCGACATGATGGACAAGGCCGGAACCGAGATACGGCGCCAGATGCTCGGCGACGTAGCGGCCGAATACGCGACGGCGCGGAAAAGCGTCGCCGTTCTTCCAGATGGCATCCGGGTCGTGTTCGAGTTCTCCGCTGCCAGCCAACCAGCGTGCAAAATGCTGCGGATCATCGGGAGCCATGCTCATCCTGACTGCGGGGACATTGACCCGGTGCGACGGTTCCTCGCTGGAATAGGCCAGGCCGCCGCCGAGCGCTGGTCGCGGCTCGATGACGGAAATCGACAGGCGCTCCGATTGAGGTGCCCGCGCCAGATGCCAGGCCACCGCCGCGCCGGAAAAGCCGCCGCCAAGGATGGCGACGCGCAACCGGCGGGCCGGAGGGAGCGCGTTCACGAGGCGCTGGCGAGCGATTTCGGCCGGTGGTCGCCGGCGATGGTCTCGCCGAACGGACCGGTGTTGACGGACGAGCCGGCGGCTTTTACCGGATGGTCGGTCGGCAGTTTCGGCAGCACCAGTTCGCCGAAGCGATAGGCTTCTTCCAGATGCGGATAGCCGGACAGGATGAAGGTATCGATGCCGAGGCGCCGGTACTCGTCGATGCGCTCGGCGATCGTGTCGGGGTCGCCGACAAGGGCAGTACCGGCACCGCCGCGCACCAGGCCGACGCCGGCCCACAAATTGGGCGCGATCTCGAGCTTGGCACGATCGCCGCCATGCAATGCGCTCATCCGCGCCTGCCCGACCGAATCCATGCGCGCAAAGACTTTTTGGGCCGAGGCGATCGTCGTGTCGTCGAGGCGGCTGATCAGCCTGTCGGCAGCGGCCCAGGCCTCCTCGGTGGTTTCGCGGGCGATGACATGCAGCCTAATGCCGAAAGAGAGCTTGCGGCCGGCCTTCTGCGCCAGTTCACGCACGCTGTCCAGCTTGCGCTCGACATCGGCGGGCGGCTCGCCCCAGGTCAAATACTTGTCGATCTCCTGCGCCGCCACCGTCGACCCGGCATCGGACGAACCGCCGAAATACAGCGGCGGGTAAGGCGTCTGCACCGGCGGAAACAGCAGCCTTCCGTCCTCGATGTGGAAATGCTTGCCGTCATGCTCGACCGTCTCGCCGCTCAGCACCCGCTTGTATATGCGCAGGAACTCCTGCGTCACCTCATAGCGTTCGGCATGCGACAGGAAAATGCCGTCGCCCTTGTTCTCCAGCGGATCGCCGCCGGTGACGACGTTGATCAGCAGGCGGCCATTGGAGATGCGGTCCAGCGTCGCAGTCATGCGCGCGGCCAGCGTCGGCGACTGCAAACCGGGCCGCACAGCGACAAGGAAACGCAAGCGTTCGGTCATCGGCACAAGAGCCGATGCGATCACCCAGGAATCCTCGCACGAGCGGCCGGTCGGCAACAGCACGCCATAGTAGCCGAGCGTGTCGGCCGCCTTCGCCACTTGCGTCAGATAGGGCAGATCGACCGATCTGCCGCCCTCGGCCGTGCCGAGATAGCGGCTGTCGCCATGCGTCGGCAGAAACCAGAGCACCTTGATACGGTCTGGAATGTGCTTGCTCATGGCCTGTCTCCCGTCGCCTGACGGAGGCGGCCGGAGATGCCTGCTTTGGTTGACGGCGAGCGCAAAAAGGTAGGCATGGCGTGGTCCTGTCCGGGTGGAAACCAGATCGCCAGTGCAGATTGCTTATTCCACAAACTCTGTAGAGTTAGTTTATTCCAATTCCGTTGCCGCTATTAGAATTTCTCTCCCCAAGAAATCGGCGGCGAGGCCGACCCGAGTGCAGCGGGCCGGCCTTCCTGCATCAGAACGCTGGTTCGACCGCGTTGACGTTGTCCTTGGTGACGACTGTCAGCGGGATCGGCAGCCGGTCCTTGACCTCCTTGCCCTCGATGATCTCGGCCATCGTGTTGATCGCCAGGCGGCCATCCTCGACGGGCGACTGGACGATGGTCGAGTACATCTCATTGGTGCGGATCGATTCGAACGCATCCTTCTGGCCATTGATGCCGACGATCGGCGGTGCGGCCTTGGAGGGGTTCGCCTCTTTCCATGCGTCGATGAAGCCGCGGGCCATCGTGTCGTCATTGGCGTAGACACCGCTGATCTGGTCGCCGAAGCGTGTGATCAGATCGCGGCTCACCACCAGCGCCTTTTGCTGGTCGAAGTCGGCGTTGACCGTGTCGAGCACGTTGATCTCGGCATTGGTTTCCTTGAGACGGTCGGTAAATCCGCTGACGCGGCCGATCGTGGTGCCGTTGCCGGCCTGGCCGGCGATGATGACGACGGAGCCCTTGCCGCCCAGCGCCTTGCTCAGCGAGTCCGCCGCCAGCTTGCCTTCCTCATAGACATCAGGCCCGGTGAACGACTTGATGAACGGCTTGGCATCGTCGCTCATCGGCGAATTGATGAGGATCGCCGGAATGTTCGCCTGCTGCGCGCGCGCCAGCCCCGGTATGTATGCCTGCGGGTCGAGCGGCCACAGGATGATGCCATCGACCTTGCGCGCAACGCAGGTGTTGAGCTGCTCGGTGCCTTTCTGGACATCAAAATCCTGGCTGAGGCTCAGGATCTCGATGCCGAGTTCCGCAGCGCGCGCCTGAAGCGCCTTGTTGGCCGGCGTCGCGTAGGCATGCGAATCCGCTGCCGTCACGTAGCAGACCGTCTTGGCGCTGGCCCAGCCCGTCGATGCCAGCACAGCCGCCATGGCGGCGACGTGAAGCATGCTTTTCTTGCCAATCATGCGTTTCCTCCCAATCATGTGGTTCCTCCTTGAGTGATTGGATTGTCGCGAACGAGCGCCGGGCGCGTGCCCGGAGCCCTCCCCTTGGTGGTAACGGCCCGATCGAGCACGACGAGCAGGATCAGGATAAGCCCGGACACGACCTGCTGGACGTATGCGGGAACGGACTGGAACTCCATCGCGATGGTCAGCGAGCCGATCGTCAGCACGCCGCCGAGCGTGCCGAGCGCGGATCCCTTGCCGCCTTCGAGACGAGTCCCGCCGACAACGACCGCGGCAATGACGGCGACCGTCAGTTCCGAGCCGAAGACAGGCGAGCCGGTGTTGGTGACGAGGCTCTGGAGAACCCCCGCCAGGCCGGCAAGCGTGCCGGCAAAGACAAAGCCGAGAAAGACGATACGGTCCGAGGCGATACCGCTTTCCTTGGCAGCCGCCGGGTTGGACCCCACCGCAAAGACGTTGCGCCCAGGTATGGTGCGCGTCAGCCAGAAATGCAGCAGCACGATCAGGGCGATGAACAGCACGCTGCGGAGGGTGAAGACATCGAGATAGATCTTGGCCAGCGCCAGGGAGAGCATGATGTCGGTTCCGGTCACCGGCTGGCTGTTGGTGATCCAGTGCGCGAGTGAGCGGAAGATCAGCATCGTCGCGAGCGTCAGCACGAGCGAATTCACCTTCAGGCCGACGACCAGCATGCCGTTGATGGCGCCTGCCAGGGTACCGACCAGGATGCCGGCGATCGCGGCAGGCAGGATGCCGATCTCTCGCTGCAGGATGACCGATACGATGCCGGCCAGGGCAAACACGGCGCCACCGGAGAGGTCGATCTGGCCCGATATCAAAAGCACCGTCAGGCCGACCGCGATCAGGCCGATCGTCGCCGCCCGGTCGAGACCGAGGCCGAGCGTCGATGCCGAGAGGTAGCCGGGGACCAACAGCGCGGAAATGACGAGCGTCAGGCCGAGAATGATGACGACGCGATGCTGCGAGACAAGCGAAAGAAAACGCATCACGCCACGCCCCGCTCGCGCAGCGCCGCATCCATGCCGACGGCACCGACGATCAGGATGCCGAGCACGAAACCCTGGATTGGCGTGCGCACACCGTCGAGCACCATGACGTTGGTCAGCAGTTGCACGAAGATGAGGCCGGCAATGGCCCGCGGCACCGATCCGAAGCCGCCGACGATCGACACGCCGCCGACCACCACCGCCGTGATGGCGCTGAATTCGTAGCCGCCGCCGATGAG
>NZ_RZRR01000415.1:0-4733 GCF_003998555.1 Mesorhizobium sp. M7A.F.Ca.CA.002.09.1.1
GCCTCCGACTATGCCTGGCCGCAGAAGATGACCGAGGCGATCACGGCGGCTTACGAAAAGGCCGGCGGCAAGATCATCGGCGCCGACTACTATCCGTTCGGCACCACGGATTTCGGCCCGGCCTTCCAGAAGATCAAGTCGCTGAAGCCCGATGTCGTCTGGTCGATGGTGGTCGGCAACGACGCCGTCACCCAGCTCAAGCAGTATCGCAGCTTCGATATCAAGCAGCCGCTGATCGCACCGCTCGACGAGGTCTTCAACAAGGACGCGCTGCCGCCCGGCGTCGCGGCCGGCACCTACGCACCGCAGCCTTACTGGATGGCGCTCGACAATCCGGTCAACAAGAAGTTCATCGCGAGCTTCCGCGAGAAGTTCGGCAAGGAGAAGATGGTCAACGGCATCGGCGAAGCCGGCTACAACGGCCTGCATCTCTACGCCCTGGCCGCCGAGAAGGCCGGATCGCTGAAGGACGATGATGTGCTCAAGGCGCTGCCGACGATCGAGTTCGACGCGCCGCAAGGCAAGATCCGGGTCGATGCCAGCAACAACCACACGCTCTGCCATTCCTATGTCGGCAAGGCGGCCGCAGACGGCATCAGCTATGAGATCGCCAAGGATTTCGGGACGATCGCGCCGGCCACCCCTTACTGCAAACTGTAGGCGCTTCGGCAACAGCTCCAGGTAATCCTGACGGCGGCAAAGCCGCCGTCAGCTCGCTTGCGGCGCAGGCAGCCGCTCGCGCAATTCGTCGACAAGCACCCTGGTGTTTTCGGGATAGTCGATGGGCACGACGACGAGGTGCACGCCGCCGCCGGTGAAGGCCCGTTCCAGCGCCTGCCGCAAATCGGCGATCTCGCCAACTCTTGTCCCCTTGGCTCCGTAGGCCTCGGCATATCTGACGAAGTCGGGATTGCCGAAGGTCATGCCGAAATCCGGAAATTCGTCGACCGCCTGCTTCCAGCGGATCATGCCATAGGCATGGTCTTCGAGCAGCAGGACGACGAGATTGAGCTTGAGCCTGACGGCGGTCTCCAGTTCCTGGCTGTTCATCATGAAGCCGCCATCGCCACAGATGGCCATGACACGGCGCTGCGGATAGAGCAGTGCCGCCATCATCGCCGACGGCAAGCCCGCGCCCATCGTGGCCAGCGCATTGTCGAGCAGGATCGTGTTTGCCATGCGGGTGCGGTAGTTGCGCGCGAACCAGATCTTGTACATGCCGTTGTCGAGGGCAAGAATCCCATCCGCCGGCATCACGGCGCGCACGTCATGCACGATGCGCTGCGGCGTGAAGCGATCTTCGGTGGCGCGCGCGGCGATGCGGCTCAGAATGCCTTCCCGCAGCGGCAGCAAGGCCTGTGCATTGGGGACCTTGCCCTCGATGCGGTCGGCCAGCAGCGCCAGCGAAGGACCGAGGTCGCCGACGATTTCGGCTTGCGGGAAATAGACCTGCTCGACATCGGCTGAATGGTAGCCGACATGAATGACCTTCGGCCCCTTCGCCCCCATGATGAAGGGCGGCTTCTCTACCGTGTCGTGACCGACGGTGATGATCAGATCGGCCTGTTCGATGGCCTCGTGCACATAGTCGCGCTCCGAAAGGGCTGCCGTTCCCATATAGAGCTCCGTGCCGCCAGGCACGGTGCCCTTGCCCATCTGCGTGGTGAAATAGGGAATTTGCGTCCGCAGCACGAACTGGGCGACATCGGGAGTCACGCGCGGTCGCGACGCCGCCGCACCAAACATCAGCAGCGGACGCCTGGCTTCCATGATCATACGGGCGGCGCGATCAAGCGCGCCCGGGCTGGCCAGCGGCAGTTCGACCGGATGCGTTGGCACGAGTGCTACCGGTTCACACTCGGCCGCCGCAATGTCTTCCGGCAATTCAAGATGTACGGGGCCGGGACGCTCTTCCTGGGCGACACGGAAAGCTTCGCGAACCAACGAGGGGATCATCTTCGGCGAAACGATCTGACGCGACAGCTTGGTCAGCGGCTTCATCGCCGCGACGATGTCGACGATCTGGAAGCGCGCCTGCCGGGATGACAGGATGCCTTTCTGGCCGGTGATCATGATCATCGGCATCGCGCCGAGCAGCGCATAGGCCGAACCGGTCGAAAGGTTGAGCGCGCCCGGGCCAAGCGTGGTGATGCACACACCCGGCTTGCCGGTAAGCCTGCCATAGGTGGCGGCCATGAAAGCGGCTGCCTGCTCGTGGCGGGTCAGGATCAGCTGGATCGAGGAGCGGCGGATGGATTCGACGATATCGAGATTTTCTTCGCCCGGAATGCCGAAAATCCGCTCGACCCCTTCGTTCTCGAGGGCCGCGACGAACAGATCCGAACCTTTGGTCATGACCACCTCTCCCGCAACATTCCGTCGGCCACCTTCATATGGCATCGGAACGCGACGCCTCAAAGAGGCATCTTCGGCTGCGGGTCAGAGGCGCGCGTTGCAACTCGCCGCTTTCGGCGAGGCGAAAAGTTCCTTCGGCGCAGACCATTGGCTGATCGGTGCGCCGCGCGTGCCGGTGATCAGCGAACGCAGTTCTGACAGATAGGTCTGCACGAAGAACGAGGTCTGGCTTTCCAGCGGCGTATAGGGACCCGGCCGGTAGGCGCGCGACATGATGCCGTCGGCATTGTCCTCGGTGATCTTCTTGTCCTGCACCGTGGTGACGTCCCACATCCAGCTGATCGCATCGGCGTCGATGTCGCCATCGGCGTCCTTGTCGACGAGCCAGGTCAGAATGACGTCGGTTTCCGTGGCGCTGCGCGGTATCATCTGGAACAGCGTGACATAATCATTGGCAGCACTTGCAAACGACAGGCGTCCGAGGCGGAAGCCGCTTTCGCCACCATCATAGGCGTGACGGCCGCCCATCAGGCATGAGACCCCCTCACCTGTATTGGACAGCGTGTTGCGGCCGGATCCGATCGGCTTGCGGTGCATGGCAAACGGCATCGTGTCGAGGTCGCCAGCCTGCCACGCGCCCTTGTGGAACTCGGCATCGCCGATGACGCTGTGCCAGGCCTCGATTTCATTCTGCCACTCGACCGCCTTGTCGGCGTCGCGGGTCGCGGTCACTTTGACATGGCCGTTGACGCGGTAATATTCGGGGTGGGCCGGCCGGCAGTGATAGCATTCGAGGAAGTTCTCGAGCACCAGCTTCCAGTTCGCCTTGGTGAGATAGTTCTTGCGCGCGACGATGCGTGCACGGTCAAGGCCGTTTTCGCGCAAGCCGCCGGTCAGCCCGTCCGCGACAGGCTGGATGTCGGGCAGCGAATTGGCATCAAGGCCGCAGAACACGAGGCCGCCGAAACTCTTGCAGGGTACGCGGTGCAGTCCCAGCGCTTCCGGATCGACGCTTTCCGGTAGATCCTGCCGTGACTGCAACTCGCCGGTCAGCCTGAACGACCAGGCATGGTAGGGGCAGACCAGAAGCTTGCCGCGACCATCCTTGGCGCAGAGCCGCGAGCCGCGATGGGTGCAGACATTGTAGTAGGCCGCGATGTCCTCCTCGCCGTCGTCGAAGCGCACGACGATGATCTCCTCGTCGAAAAGCTGGCGCACGATGTAGCGGCCTTTTTCTGGGACCTCGCTGGCATGGGCGACAAGCATCCATTGACGCGGAAACCACAAGTCCCGTTCCAGCGCGAAGATGGCAGGGGCCGCGTAGAAGGCCTGTTCCAGCGACCAGTCCGGACGTTGCCGGTCGATCAGCCTGACGGTCTCGCTTCTGTCGATAGGCTGGCTGTTCGATGTGTAGGCCTGCACGGCAAACACCTTTCTGCTCGCTGGCGTTCGAATGACGTTTCGATAGAGTGTGCGATGCGGAAAGGCTTGCAGCAAATACAGAAATGATAGACATTCATATCGAAAAGGCATGAAAGCAGGTTTGGATCGTGAAAACCCTCAAGACATCGCTTCCCCTGCTGAACGCCATGGTCGTCTTCGAGGCTGCCGCCAGGCATGGCGGGCTGACGCTGGCCGCACAGGAGCTCAACATCGCACAATCGGCGGTCAGCAGGCATGTCGCCAATCTCGAGCGCCAGCTGTCGGTCGAGCTGTTCACGCGCAGAGGCAACCGCGTCGCCGTCACCGGGGCCGGCAACACGCTGGCCGAAGCGATCCGCGAGGGTCTCGGCACCATCAGGCAAGCGGTCGAGGATTTGACCGCGCACGACAGCGATACATTCGTGGTCGGCTGCAGCCACGACTTCGCGCAGGCATGGCTGATGCCGCGCTTCGGCCTCATCACATCGCAGGTTGCCGATGGCCGGGTGCTGCTGCAGACATCCACCGACTACAGGGATTTCGACCAGCCTGAAGTGGCATTGTCGATCCGTTTCGGCGAAGCCGGGCAATGGCCCGACTTCGTGACCGAAAAACTGCTCGAGGGTGAGTGGTTCCCGGTTTGCGCGCCGGCGTTCCTGGCGCGTTATCCGGCGCTCGCCTCGGAAGAGCCTGAGGCTTTCCTGGCAGTGCCGCTGCTGCATCAGGTGACGCCGCCGGGCGCGATCGACAGTTGGCAATCGTGGGTCGGAACCGACCGGAAACTCGACGGACCTCGGTTCACCGGCTACATGTCGATGATACACGAAACCATCGCCGGGCGCGGCGCGGCGCTCGCCTGGGCGGGATTTGCCGACGAGCATCTGCGCCGCGGCCAGCTCGTCCGGCTGACCAAGACCTCGCGGCGCCACGCCGGCTCCTTCCACATCGTCATGAGG
>NZ_RZRR01000416.1:0-4724 GCF_003998555.1 Mesorhizobium sp. M7A.F.Ca.CA.002.09.1.1
CCCCTGGCCGGGCCGGTGGTCGCCGCAGCGGTGGTGCTCGATCCCGCCAACATTCCCGACGGCCTCGACGATTCCAAACGCCTCAGCCATTTACAGCGTGAGGCCCTGTTCCTGCGCATTCTCGGCTCCGCACAGGCGGTCTCGATGGCCTCCATCAGCGCCGAGGGCATCGACGGCAGCAACATCCTCAAGGCAAGCCTGGAAGCCATGCGGCGCGCGCTGGTAGGGCTGTCGGTCCGGCCGAAGCTTGCGCTTGCCGATGGACGCGACGTGCCGCCGGGACTGCCTTGTGAAGGGCGCGCGCTGATCAAGGGCGACCAGCGTTCGCAGTCGATCGCCGCCGCCTCGATCGTCGCCAAGGTGATGCGCGACCGCATGATGTGCGGCTGCGGCAACCATCACGACCGCTACGGGTTCGAAGTCCATATGGGCTACGCCACGGTTCGTCATCGCACCGCGATCGAAGCGCATGGCCCGGTGGCGCGGCTGCACCGCGTGTCGTTTGCGCCATTCCGGCTGGGTGGGGCCGAGGTGGACGTGGTGGAAGAAGAGAGCTTCGCCGGGCTGGATTGAGCGACGACGACGACAAGCCAATCTCCCCCCTTGTGGGGGAGATGTCCGGTAGGACAGAGGGGGGCGCTGTCCCGCCGGCCTCTCAATCGATTGCAGTTATGCCCTCAGGCTTGTCCCGATAGACCTTAGGACAACAAAGGTTAGCGTTCCTTCACGCCCCCCTCTGCCCTGCCGGGCATCTCCCCCACGAGGGGGGAGATTGGCAGCTTCAGCGCCGCAACAAAAAAGCCGCCGGGTTGCCCGGGCGGCTTTCGATGACTGGCTAGACGAACCGCCTAATTCAGCTTCGACTTCACGTCCGCGAGCGAAGCCTTGAACAGATCTGCACCGGCCTTGGCGTCGATCTTGCCGGCAAGCAGCGCGCGTGCTGCCTCGACGGCGATGTCGACGGCGCTGGCGCGCACTTCGCTGATGGCATCACGCTCGGCCTGACCGATCTTCTGTTCGGCAAGCGCGGTGCGCCTGACGACATAGTCCTCGGTCTTCTTATGCGCGTCGGCGGCAAGCATGTCGGCTTCGCGCTTGGCGGCAGCGACGATGTCGGCGGCCTCCTGCTCGGCTTCCTTGCGCTTGCGCTGGTACTGGCCGAGCAGCTGCTGGGCCTCCTCGCGCAGCCGGCGCGCTTCGTCCAGTTCATTGCTGATCCTGGCGGCACGGGCGTCGAGCGCCTTGGCGATCATGCCAGGCACCTTGATGTAGACGGCAACGCCGAGGAAGATGATCAGGGCTATCGTGGCCCAGAGCGTCGCGAGAGATGTGTAATCCATGATGCGCTCCTCACCGGGCCACGGATTTGACCGCGGCCGCGATCTCGGCCTTGCTGGCCTTGCCGCCAACCAGAGCCTCGACGATCGCCGAAGCGGTGTCCTCGGCGATGCTGCCGACTTCCTTCATGGCATTGGCCTTGATGGAAGAAATGCGGGCTTCGGCTTCGCCAAGCTTCGCGTCGAGCGCAGCCTCGACCTTCTTGCGAGCGGTGTCGGCCTCGGCCTTGGCAGCGTCGTTGGCCTGCTGGCCGATCGCGTTGGCCTTGGTCTTGGCTTCCGCCAGTTCCTGCTCGTAGGCAGCAACGGCGGCGTCGGCCTCGCCCTTCAACCTGGCCGCCTGGTCGAGGTCCTGCGTGATGCGATCGTTGCGGACATCGATGATGCCGCCGACGCGCGGCATCACCACCCGCTTCAGGAAGAGATAGAACAGCCCGAAGGTGATCGCCAGCCACAGAAGCTGCGACGGGAACGTCGCCGGATCGAATGGCGGAAACGTGCCATGCGCTTCAGCAGGCACGCTGGTGCCGGAATGCGTGTCGCCTTCCGTCGCAGCGTGGCTGGTATCGGCTGATGGCGCGGACTCTTGCGCAAAGGCAGATGTCACGAACATGGACTATCCCCGAAATTCAGGCCCGCCGCTTGCGCGGCCGGCCTGTCCAATCTTCCCGAGTGCTCAGCCGAACAGGGCCAGAAGCGCGATGAGAAGCGAGAAGATGCCCAGAGCTTCGGTCACGGCAAAGCCGAAGATCAGACGGCCGAACTGGCCATCGGCGGCCGACGGGTTGCGCAGTGCGCCCGCCAGGTAGCTGCCGAAGATGTTGCCGAGGCCAATGCCCGCGCCACCCATGCCCAGGCAAGCGATGCCGGCGCCGATGTACTTTGCTGCTTCTGCGTCCATTTGTTCAACTCCTTTGGATCTAAAATTCCGTTGCGATTCCATCCGGCGCCAATGTTGGAAATCTTTGGGCCGGAAACTTTTGGACCTAGTGCCCTGGATGCAGGGCGTCGTTGAGATACATGCAGGTCAACACGGCAAAGACGTAGGCCTGCAGGAAGGCGACCAGCAGTTCCAGTGCCGTCAGCGCCACCGCCATCGCCAGAGGCAGGATCGAGCCGGCGACGCCAACCGCGCCGAGCGCGCTCAGGCTGACGACGAAGCCGGAGAACACCTTCAGCGTGATGTGGCCGGCGAGCATGTTGGCGAACAGACGAACCGAGAGGCTGACCGGGCGCGACACGAAGGAGATTACTTCGATCAGCACCACGAGAGGCAGCAGGAAGACCGGCACGCCGTGCGGCACGAACAGTTTCAGGAAGCCAAGACCATGCTTCATGAAGCCGTAGACGACCACGGTTGCGATCACCAGCACGGCAAGGCCGAAGGTGACGATAATGTGGCTGGTGACGGTGAAGAAATAGGGGAACAGGCCAAGCAGATTGGCGACGAGCACGAACATGAACAGCGAGAACACGAGAGGGAAGAACTTCATGCCCTGCGTGCCGGCGGCGTCGCGCAACATGTTGCCGACAAACTCGTACGCCATCTCGGAGACCGACTGAAGCCGCCCGGGAACCAGGCTGCGGCTCGACGTCGTGAGAAACAGGAATCCAGCCGCGACGATCACGGTTGCGACCATGAACAGCGCCGAATTGGTGAAAGACAGGTCATAGCCGCCGATGTCGATCGGAATCAGCTTGTTGATATGGAACTGGTGGATCGGATCGACCTTGTCAGCTGCCACGTTCAAACCCCGTCAATGCCGCGTACGGCCTCGTTACCATTACCGCACATGGTGCGCGGTCATTTCTTGTCGTCTTGGCCACGGCGCGATTTATCGCCCTGTCCAAATTCTGCCACGACGCCGGCGGAACGCATCACATTGAGCACTCCGGCGCCAAAACCAAGCAGCAGAAACACGATCAGACCCCATGGCGATGTCCCCGCCAGACGGTCGATGACCCAGCCGATGCCGGCACCCACCACCACCCCGGCGATAAACTCGCTGGAGAGTTTGAGCGCCTGACCATAACCGGCCACACTGCCCGCTTTCGCGTCGTCTTTCCCCTCGAGCCGGCCCGGCCGCCTTGTCGCAAGCGAAGCTTCAAGGTCACGGCGGCGGCGCTCAAGATCGTCGTCGCGGATGTCGGGTTCATGCTGATTGCCGCGGCCGGTTTCTCCGGTTCCGTCTGGCCCATTCTTGTCGGCCATCGCAACCCCCCTGCCCGGTCAGACCGTCACCGTCCGTCCGCTTCTAAAGTCGCCGGCAACATAGTTAGAGGGTTTGCGCCCGTCAAGCCACGGGCGGAAGTTCATTGCCATGTATTTTAGGCAATAAAATCAATGAATTACGAAGGTGCGACATCGTGCCCGCCAGGATGACGAGGATGCATGGCGCGAATCCCCCGCGCAATGGCTCTTTGATCGGCTGCGCGCCACATCAAGGATCAGCGGCTGCTCCGCACTCAGCTCCAGCCGCCGCCATAGGTCCGATAGAAGATATGCAGGCCGATCTTGGTCATCTTCTGCATCGTGCGCGCCCAGCCGGGGTGGACATATTGGGCATAGTAGTGGGTCGACGATCCGACTTCCGGAATGAAGATCTTGCCGGCGGTGACGGCCATGGCGATCTCCTGGGCGGTCTTGTAGGCGGCTGGGCTATCGATGCGCTTCTTCCTGCCGTCGCAGGCGAAGGAGAACTGGCAACGGTTGAACCAGCTGTCGTTCTGGTAGACGACGCCGCAGATCGAATTCGGATAGGTCGGATTGCGGACGCGGTTGAGGATGACCTGAGCGACAGCGGCTTGGCCGCGCACGGATTCGCTCCTCGCCTCGAAATAGATTCCGTTGGCAAGGCATGCCTGCTCCTTCTTGGAGAAGACACTCGCCGGCAGCGGGTTCTGGATCCACGAATGATCGCCCTTGGCCATCGGCGGAATGAAGCGGCCCTCATTGGGCTGCTCGTCCTGAAGCAGGGCCTCGAAGGGCGATGCCTTGGCATAGTCCGGCTCGGATTGCGCATAGGCGGTGGCCAGCACATCCGGATGGTCGTTGTTGACCAGCGCCGCCAGCATGGCCGGCACGCCGGGATCCGGCTTCTTGTCCTCGCGCGCATGGAATGCCGCGGCGATCTGGATTTCCTTGCCTTTGATCTGCGGCTTGGCGAAAGCCATTTTCAGGCCGCTGTCCATGCTGGGTCGCAGCAAGGAGGAGGTGCGCTCGAAGATCGAGCCGGCGTTGAAGTTCTTCGGGGGTGCGACGGGAGACATCTGGACGATGCGCCCTTTCTTCTCGGCGCGCACGACGCGGTCCTCATCGGGCGTGGCGCTGACCTTGCCGCCCTTGCCGCGAAACGACACGTTGCCGACACCGGCCAGGTGGACGCC
>NZ_RZRR01000417.1:0-4708 GCF_003998555.1 Mesorhizobium sp. M7A.F.Ca.CA.002.09.1.1
CGCGCCGAGCGGCTCGTCGAGCAGCAGCACCTTCGGCCGCTTGGCGACCGAGCGGGCGAGCGCGACGCGCTGGCGCTGGCCGCCGGACAGTTGATGCGGCTTGCGCTTGGCGAACTGCTCGAGCTTGACCAGCTTCAGCATCTCGGCAACGCGCGATGCGATTTCGGGCTTCGGCATGCCGTCCTGCTTGAGGCCGAAGGCGATGTTGTTCTCGACCGTCATATGCGGGAACAGCGCATAGGACTGGAACATCATGTTGACCGGCCGCCGGTAGGGCGGGATGCCGCGCAGATCCTGGCCATCGAGCAGAATGCGGCCGGCTGTCGGCTCCTCGAAGCCGGCGAGCATCCTGAGCAGCGTCGACTTTCCACAACCGGAAGCACCGAGCAGCGCGAAGAACTCGCGCTCGAAGATGGTCAGAGACAGATTGTTGACGGCGGTGAAGTCACCGAACTTCTTGGTGACGTTGTCGAACTGGATGTACGGCTTGGCGTTCGGGTCGTTCCACGGTGCAAAATCCCTGCGGATGCTGCCAAGCGATTTCATGTCCCACTCCGTCCTGATTTTCTTGCTTCTTGCCCCAGGTAAAAACGGTCCCGGCAGGTGGCTGCCGGGACCGTGTCGGATTGCTTACTGGCCGGTGACGATCTTGGTCCAGGTGCGCGTGATGACGCGCTGGGTCTTGGGATCGTATGGCGAGACGGTGTAGAGCTTCTTTATGGTCTCGGCATCGGGATAAACCGAGGGATCCTCCAACAGTGCCTTGTCGACGAATTGCTGCGAAGCCTTGTTGCCGTTTGCGTAGAGCACGTAGTTCGACGACTTGGCGATAACTTCCGGCTTCATCATGTAGTTGATGAACTCGAGCGCCTCCGCGACATGCGGCGCGTCGGCAGGGATCGCCATCTGGTCGAACCACATCTGCGCACCCTCCTTCGGCACGGAATAGCCGATCTCGACGCCCTGCTTGGCCTCGACCGCGCGGTTGCGGGCCTGGAACACGTCACCCGACCAGCCGACGGCCAGGCAGATATCGCCGTTGGCGAGCGCGTTGATGTATTCGGAGGAATGGAACTTCCTGATATAAGGTCGGACCTTGAGCAAGGTCTCCTCGGCCTTGGCGATATCGTCGGGCGATGTGCTGTTCGGGTCGAGGCCGAGATATTTCAGTGCAGCCGGAATGATGTCGGCCGGCGAGTCCAGCACGTAGACGCCGCAGTCCTTCAGTTTGGCCAGGCTGTCGGGGTTGAAGAAGACATCCCAGCTGTCGATCTTGTCGGTGCCGAGTGCCGCCTGCACCTTCTTGATGTTGTAGCCGATGCCGACCGTGCCCCACATGTAGTTGACCGAGTATTCGTTGCCGGGGTCGTACTTGGCCGTGCGTTCCGAAACCGTATCCCACATGTTGGAAATGTTGGGCAGCTTCGACTTGTCGAGCTTCTGGAACACGCCGGCCTGGATCTGGCGCGCAAGGAAATTGCCGCTGGGCACGACGACGTCATAGCCGCTGCCGCCGGCAAGCAGCTTGGTCTCAAGGATTTCGTTGGAATCGAAGGTATCATAGACGACCTTGATGCCGGTTTCCTTGGTGAAATCGTCGATGATCGAACTGTCGATGTAGTCCGACCAGTTGAAGACGTTGACGACACGATCTTCGGCGTGACCGCCGACGGTGAAAAATGTCAGGAATGCCGACGTTGCCGAAAGCCAGAGCGCTTTGCGGATCATGCTATTCTCCTTTGATGAGTGTTCCTTCACCGGCTCGTCGCGACATCAGCGCGACCGGCATTTTCTTCAGACTATTGAGCTTTCCAAGGGGCGACAAGCGCGAACTGCCGAGACCATGCAGGCGGTTCGATGAGATGGTTGGATGCCCCTGAGGCGGCCTGGGAGGCGTGCCAATACCGTCAGAGGCTTTCGCCATGGCGCGGGCAGAGATACGACGATATGGTCCGGTCCCGATCGGACCGGCTGGGAGACTTGGCAAGATACGCCTGTCTTGTTGTTGCCGTATTCCCAGCCTGCCCGTGCCGCAGCGACGTTGTCAATGGCAAAGCTGCAGGCCGCTTCAATTAGGTGACGGCACCCCGGTGACCCCTGCGCGTTCGGGCCTTGCCTGGCGCTTGAATTCGAGCCCGATATGGACGAGCAGCGCCGTGACCACAACCGCGCCGCCGATGATGGTGCGCCCCGACGGCACCTCGGAATGAATGAGCCAGACCCATATCGGGCCGAGGATCGGCTCGAACGTGCCGAGCAGCGCCGCGATGGCCGCCGGGATCAGTCGCGCGCCGGTGGCGAAGAAGGCCAGGCCGAGGCCGAGATTGACCACGCCGAAGGCAAACAGAAAGCCCATGTCACTGACAGATACGGTGAGGGTCGATGCCTGCGAGACGGCAAAGCCGGCCGCGAGCATGGTGCCGAGGCACGTCGCCGGCGTCATGCGCACGCCGGAGAACCGCCGGGTGATGACGGTGGCGACTGAAAACATGACCGCGATCAACAGCGCCAGCCCATCGCCTATGGGCGAGACGGCGCCATCGAGCGATTCCGACACCATGATGGCGACGCCGGTGATGACGGCGGCGATTGCCACCCAGGTCGCGACACCAACCCTTTCGCGAAACAATGCCCAAGCAAACAGCGCCGCCAGCAACGGCACGCCTGCCTGCATCAAAAGGATGTTAGCGACGGTGGTGTAGGCGAGCGCCACGACGAAGGCGGTCGATGCCGTGGCAAAGCAGATCCCGACGGCAAGGCCGGGCAACCCCATGTCACGGAACAGCTTCAGCATGCCACGCCAGCCGTCACGCCAAACCATGAAGCAGACCAGGAAGGCGGCTGCCCACACGGATCGCCAGAAAATGACCGTCCAGCTGTCACCGACAGTGATGAAGCGGGCGATGGCGCCGCCGAAACTCCACATCAGCGCCGACAGGAAGACCAAAAGCATGCCGACGCGCTCCTCGCGCGGCGAGACGGCTGGCGATGCGACGATCGGCGATGCGGTATCGATCATGGCTGCCACTGTCGGGCTCTTGTGGACGGGACGATGCGCAAGGGACGACAAAAAGATGCTCTGTTGGCGTAACGCAAAGGCGCAGGCCGGAACTGAGCCAGCGGCCGCCGACAATTGTGGCACCTTCCTCCATTTCAGAAGAACACGGCGTCACTGAAAATCGAAAGCACTCAGGCCCGTCACCATCTCGTCGAGGCCGAGCGGGCGCGTCACCGGCGGTTCTGCCCGCGCCAGGCAGCCGACGCGTTCGCAAAGCCGGCAAGCAGGCCCGACCGGCGTCGCCGCGACGGTGCCGGCCTTTGCGGTGATTGCCGCACCGGGCAATGCCGCGCCATAGACGATATCGTCACGAAAGCCGATGTCGCAACCGAGCAGCAGCGCGGTGCGGCGCGGGCGTTCCGAGAATGCGCCTTGCGGCCCTTCCAGCGTGCGGGCGATGCACAGGAACTCGGCGCCGTCGGGCATTTCCACTGCCTCGACGAAGACCTGGCCGGGCTGGGTGAAGGCGACATGCACGGGCAGCTTGGGACAGCCGCCGCCAAAGCGGCTTTGAGGAAAGCCCTGGCTGCCGGCCTTGCGGAAGCGGTTGCCGGCATTGTCGACCTCCAGCATGAAAAACGGCACGCCCGAGGCACCCTGCCGCTGCAGCATGGTCAGCCGGTTGGCCGCCTGTTCGAAGGAGACCCCGAAGCGCGAACGCAGGACATCGATGTCATAGCGGGCGCGCACGGCAGCCGCGTGAAAGGCCTGATAGGGCATCATCAGCGCATGCGCCGCATAACGGCCAAGTTCGAAGCGGGCCAGGCGGCGCGCCTCGTCGGTGCTCAGCTTGAGCGCCTGGATCTCGCCGGCGACCGCGACCGTCATGCGGATCAGGCAGGCCTCCATCGCGACTTCGCGCAACTGGTCGAACGGCGACAGGCGTTCGGACAGGAACAGGCGCTGCGAATGACGATCGTAACGGCGGCGCCAGTTCGGCATGGTCGCGACCGGCAGCACCTTGACCACGATGCCATATTCGCGCTTCAGCCAGGCCTTCAGCGCGCCGAACAGATCATCGCCGGGATCGAGCACCGAGGTGAACGCCGCGGCCTCCTCCTCGAGGGCAGCAAAATGGTTCGGCCGGCGCTCGAAAATCTCGTGCACCTCGTCGATCGGCAGGCGGGCGCCGGAGAGCGCCGTCGCCCGACCCTCGCGTGCCAGCAATTCGTTGAGGTCGGACAGGCGCTCGGCCTGCTCGCGATAGGCGCGGAACAGCTTTATCACGGCCGCGGACGCATTGGGCGCCGCCTCGGCAAGCTCGATCAGTTCCTGATCACCCGGCAACTCGCCGACCAGCAGGGGATCGGTGAACACTTCCTTCAAGGCAGCGACAGATCCCCTCGCCTCGCCCTGCAGCTCGTGTGGATCGACCTTGTAGACGGAGGCCAGCCTGAGGATCAGCTGCACCGTCAGCGGCCGCTGGTTGCGCTCGATCAGATTGAGGTAGGACGGCGAAATGCCGAGACCCTCGGCCATCGCCGTCTGGGTCAGGCCCTTGGCGTTGCGAATGCGGCGGATGCGCGGCCCGGCGAAGATCTTCTGGTCAGCCATGGACTGTCCTTTACAGCAATTTACACGAATTCCTGGGCACGGGCCTTTTACAATAATGACAAATTTACAACGCACTTCTGTCAAACGCAACACAGG
>NZ_RZRR01000418.1:0-4705 GCF_003998555.1 Mesorhizobium sp. M7A.F.Ca.CA.002.09.1.1
GGGTTGCTCCTGCAGTGTCCGGTCAGGTTTGCGGCGGCGCCGATTTGCGCCGGCCGTCAGAGGAGCGGGCGTTTAGCGTGGCGCCTGTTTCGGAACGATGTCGCGAAAAATCCGGCTCTGTTTCAGCTTACGGCCAACGCGCGAGGTCGCAGATTGTGAACGCATTATCTGATTTTCTGCTAATGTACGAATCGTCGGGAGGGGGTTGGCGCGACATCGTCTGGATACGCTGCCGATATTAGTGCGCCAATGCCGGGAGCCCGGTGGCGACAACAATCGCCTGACGATCAACCCATTCCCGCAAGCGGGAAAAGGCAATTCGGGGGACCATTATGCAAGGGATAGCACGGAATTTCTTCACGCTGGCCATCATCTATTCGCTGTGCGGCATGGCGCTCGGCCTGTACATGGCGATCAGCCAGGATCACGGCCAGATGCCGACCCACGCCCACACGATGGTGGCCGGATGGCTGATGTCGGCGGTCTTCGCCTTCTTCTACCATTTGTTTCCGGCAATCGGGCAGAAGACGCTCGCCACAGTTCATTTCTGGCTGACGGCGGTCAGCGGCATCGGCCTGCTGATCGGCCTCTATTTCCTGCTTGCCGGCAATGCCGCGATCGAACCGCTGGTGGCGGCCTCCTCGATGGGCTTCTACGCAGCCATGCTGCTGTTCGCCTTCATCGCCTTGCCGGCGGTCTGGAAGACCGCTTGACCGAGCCTGACGCAGGAGATGCTGTGCTGTTACGGCACAGTATGGCGGCGTTCGGTCAAAAAACATCCGCACCGTTAAGGCTTCATTAAGCTTTACAGGTGTTTACTATGTCCATCCAGTGATCTGGATTCTTACCGAGTGGTTGGAGCCACTTTGTTTGACGCCTCCCTGTTAAACTCCTGAGAGCCGCCTTATCCGCGGCTCTTTTTTTGTCTCGATTTCTCTTTTTTGTCCGCACCCCAGCGGGGCCGCCCGACAGGGGTGCCGTTAACCTTCTGTTAAACATGTGCTTGCCTTCACCGGTGACGAAGCGCATTTTCAAGCTTCAGTCAGATAGGGTTCCGGGTGTATCGGCAGGGAGCCGAATCGGCCGGTTGCAAGTGCAGGGGCGTATCAATGAACGAGCCTTCGAAGGGCAGTGCGAAAACCGTCAAGCTGGCGGAACGCCGGGTTTTCTCGCAATCCTTCAAGCCGCTTTACCAGGAAGGCATGGGTCTGGTCGAACAGGCCGCCGAATATCTCGACGGCAAGGGCCGGGCCGAGGCGAAGAAGCTGTCGCGGCTGGCCGCCACGCTCTACGCGGCCGAATCGATGCGGCTGACCACCAGGCTGATGCAGGTTGCCTCCTGGCTGCTTTTGCAGCGCGCCGCCAATTCCGGCGAGATGACCCGTGACCAGGTGGCATCGGAAAAGTCCAAGGTGCGCCTCGACACCGCTTCCGCCCATGACGAAGCCGCCGGTTGGGCCGAACTGCCCGAGGATTTCCTCGACCTCGTCACCCGCTCGCTGCGCCTGCAAGCGTTGGTGCGCCGCATGGACGACGAGATCTATGGCTCCGGCGCCATGGTCGACATGCAACCGATGGCTCGCCGCCCCAACCCGGTTTCCGACCAGATCAGCCTGCTCAACACGGCTTTCGCTCGGGGTTAGACCGCGGTCCGCCTTCTGTTTCCGGTTTGTTCACATTTCGCTGGCATCGCTGTCCGCCGGAGGTAAACTCGGCAAATGGCGGAAGCGATTCGCATCATCGGTATCGATCCCGGGCTTCGGCGCACCGGCTGGGGCATCGTCGAAAGCCTCGGCAATTCGCTGCGCTTCATTGCTTCCGGCACTGTGAAATCAGACGATAAGGCCGCGCTGGCAACGCGGCTGTGCCAGCTGCATGACAGGCTTGCCGAAGTCCTGCATGCCGCCATGCCGCACGAAGCGGCGGTCGAACAGACCTTCGTCAACAAGGACGCGGTGGCAACGCTGAAGCTCGGTCAGGCACGCGGCATCGCCATGCTGGTGCCGGCGCGTGCCGGCCTCGTCGTTGCCGAATATGCGCCTAACGCAGTCAAGAAAGCGGTGATCGGCGTCGGCCATGGCGACAAGAAGCAGATCCACATGATGGTGAAGGTGCTGTTGCCGAAAGCCATTTTCGATACCGAGCATGCCGCCGACGCGCTCGCCATCGCCATCTGCCACGCGCATCACCGGCAAAGCGTGGCCTACCGGATGGCACTCGCTGGATAGAGATGTTCTTGACTTGTTCACCGGGTTGGAATAATCCTTACTTGTAAGAAAGGGGTGTTTCATGCGTGTGACGAGCAAAGGTCAAGTGACAATCCCACGGGATCTGCGGGAGACATTTGGGATTGGCGCCAACAGCGAAGTCATCTTCGGCATCGAGGGCGGCAAGATCACGATCACGCCGAAGCATGACAAGGGGCGGTTGGCCGACCGCGAAAGACTCGATCGTTTTCTTGCTGCGCTCGATCGGCTTGAGGGCAGCGGCGATCAGACAATGAATGCCGATGCCGTCATGGCTTTGACCCGGGATCGCTAATCTTGGCGACGCTTGTCGACACCAACGTGCTTGTCGATATCGCCGTTCGCGATCCCGTCTGGTCAAAGTGGTCGTGGTCCAAAATGGTGTCTGCCCTCGAGCAAGGCAGCCTGGTCATCAATCAGATTATCTACGCCGAGTTTTCGATGCGCTATGAGGCGATAGACGATGTCGATGATGCCTTGCCTGAAGACGAGTTCCGGCGCGAAAGTCTCCCGTTCGAGGCGGCCTTTGCTGCGTCGAGAGCGTTCTCGGTCTATCGGCGGTTGGGCGGACCTCGAGAGAAGGTGATGCCCGACTTCTTGATTGGGGCTCACGCTGCCATCCGAGGCTATCCCATTCTTACTCGCGATCCCGCAGGTTTCAGAAAGTACTTTCCAGATGTCGAGCTCATCACGCCCGATACTCATCCCTAACGGGGATTGCGTCCAATGATCGGCAAGCTCAAGGGCACGCTGGACGAGGTCGACGAGGATCATTGCCTCGTCGATATCCATGGCGTCGGCTACGTCGCCTATTGTTCAGCGCGCACGCTGGCGGCGCTGCCTTCGCCCGGCGAAGCGGTGGTGCTGTTCATCGAGACCTATGTCCGCGAGGACATGCTGCGGCTCTACGGCTTCCAGTCAGTGCTGGAACGCGAGTGGTTCCGGCTGCTGATGAACAATGTTCCCGGCGTCGGCGCCAAGGTGGCGCTGGCCATCCTGTCGACGCTGGCGCCGGCCGACCTCGCCAATGCGATCGCGCTGCGCGACATCGCCATGGTTTCTCGCGCACCCGGCGTCGGCAAGAAGGTGGCCGAGCGCATCGTCACCGAACTGAAGAACAAGGCGCCGGCCTATGCCGGAACCGCTTCGGGCACCATCGGCCTGAAACAGGAGCTCGGCGACGGCGTGGCATCCGCGCCGATCACCGACGCGGTCTCGGCGCTGGTCAATCTCGGCTATTCGCGCGACACGGCCGCCAATGCGGTGGCGGCGGCGCTGAAGACGGCGGGCGAGGATGCCGATGCGCCGAAGCTGATTCGCTTCGGGCTGAAGGAACTTGCGCGGTGAGCCGCCGCTTGTTCAGCCCCTTGCCGTGTGCAAGGAAGGCGGCATGAGCCTGTCGCCCCGCTTGATTGCCCCGGAAAAACGCGGCGAGGATGCCGAGCAGACCTTGCGGCCGCAGACGCTCGACGATTTCGTCGGCCAGGCGGCGGCGCGGGCCAATCTCAAAGTGTTCATCGAGGCTGCCAAGAGCCGCAGCGAGGCGCTCGACCACGTGCTGTTCGTCGGGCCGCCTGGTCTCGGCAAGACGACGCTGGCGCAGATCATGGCGCGCGAGCTCGGCGTCAATTTCCGCTCGACCTCCGGCCCGGTCATCGCCAAGGCCGGCGATCTTGCCGCGCTGCTGACCAATCTCGAGGAAGGCGACGTGCTGTTCATCGACGAGATCCATCGGCTGAGCCCGGCGGTGGAGGAGATCCTTTATCCGGCGATGGAGGATTTTCAGCTCGACCTGATCATCGGGGAAGGCCCGGCGGCGCGCTCGGTCAAGATCGACCTCGCCCGCTTCACGCTCGTCGCCGCCACCACGCGGCTTGGCCTGCTGACCAATCCGCTGCGCGACCGTTTCGGCATTCCGGTACGGCTCAATTTCTACACGGTCGAGGAGCTGGAGCAGATCGTGCGGCGTGGCGCGCGTATCCTGCAAATGCCGCTCGGCAACGACGGCGCGCTGGAGATCGCGCGGCGCGCGCGGGGCACGCCACGCATCGCCGGCCGGTTGTTGCGCCGTGTGCGCGATTTCGCCTCGGTGGCCGGCGATGGCCATGTCGACCGCAAGATCGCCGACGAAGCGTTGACCCGGCTGGAAGTCGATGCGCTCGGCCTCGACTCGCTCGACCGCCGGTACCTCAGCATGATCGCGCGCAATTTCGGCGGCGGGCCGGTCGGCATCGAGACGATCGCCGCAGGCCTGTCCGAACCGCGCGATGCCATCGAGGACATCATCGAGCCTTATCTGATCCAGCAGGGTTTCATCCAGCGCACGCCGCGCGGCCGCATGCTGACGGCCAATGCCTGGCGGCATCTCGGCCTCGACGCGCCGAAGGATCTGGCGCAACAGCAGATCAACCTGTTCCAGGAAGAATAGCGCTCAGGCCGATCAGGCGCAGGTTCCGGGC
>NZ_RZRR01000419.1:0-4703 GCF_003998555.1 Mesorhizobium sp. M7A.F.Ca.CA.002.09.1.1
CGTCTATGTCTGGCTGCCGTTCATGATCCTCCCCGTTCAGGCGGCGCTCGAGCGCGTGCCCGGCAATCTGGTCGAGGCCTCGTCCGACCTCGGCGCTTCACCGGGACAGACCTTCCGCAACGTGCTGTTTCCGCTGGCGCTGCCGGGCATCGTCGCCGGTTCGATCTTCACCTTCTCGCTGACGCTCGGCGATTACATCATCCCGCAGATCATCGGCACCTCGCGTCTGTTCATCGGCCAGGCGGTCTATTCGCAGCAAGGCACCGCCGGCAACATCCCGCTCGCCGCCGCCTTCACCGTGGTGCCGATCGTCATCATGGGCTTCTATCTCTGGGGCGCCAAGCGCATGGGGGCCTTCGATGCGCTCTGATGGTTCCCAGTCGGCTCCGCTCGGCCTGAAGATTGCCGCCGCCTGCGGGCTGCTGTTCCTGCACCTGCCGATCCTGCTGATCTTCGTCTATGCCTTCACCACCGAAGAGAAGAGTTTCGTCTGGCCGCCGCCAGGGCTGACGACGCAGTGGTTCGCCGTGACCTGGAACCGGCCAGATGTCTGGCAGGCGCTGTCGCTGTCGGTCAGGGTGGCCGCGATTTCGACGGCGATCGCGCTCATCCTCGGCACGCTCTGTTCGGCGGCGGTGTCGCGGACAAGATTCTTCGGCCGCGAAACCATCTCGCTGCTGGTCATCCTGCCGATCGCGCTGCCCGGCATCATCACCGGCATTGCGCTGCGCTCGGCCTTTTCGCTGGCCGACATCCCGTTCTCGTTCTGGACGATCGTGCTTGGCCACGCCACCTTCTGCGTGGTCGTCGTCTACAACAACGCCGTCGCCCGTTTCCGCCGCACTTCCGGTTCGATGATCGAGGCTTCGATGGATCTCGGCGCCGACGGTTTTCAGACCTTCCGCCATGTCGTGCTGCCCAACATCGCCACGGCGCTGCTTGCCGGCGGCATGCTGGCCTTCGCGCTGTCCTTCGACGAGGTCATCGTCACCACCTTCACCGCCGGCCAGCAGCAGACGCTGCCGATCTGGATGCTGGAAGAACTGATCCGTCCGCGCCAGCGCCCGGTCACCAATGTCGTTGCCATGGTCGTCATGCTGGTGACGTTGCTGCCGATCCTTGCCGCTTATTACCTCACCCGTGACGGCGACCAGATCGCTGGAAGCGGGAAATGAAAAACAGCGAATAGGGAGTAGCGAATAGGGATCGACGGTCAAACCCTACTCGCTTTCAGCTACTCGCTACTCGCTTCTGTAAAGGGAGAAACCTTATGGACACCCAGATGCTGATCGGCTCGAAATTCGAGAAGGGCACCGAGACCGAGGAGCCGATCCTCAATCCAAAGACCGGGGCGACCATCCTCAACCTGCCCGAGGCCAGCCAGGCGCAGATCGAGGCGGCGGTCACTGCTGCCGAACAGGCGTTCGTCTTGTGGTCGCGCACCACGCCGGCGCAGCGCTCCGGCTATTTGCTGAAGATCGCCGACCGCATCGAAGCCGACGCGAAGGAGTTCGCCACGCTCGAGGCGCTCAACTGCGGCAAGCCGATCAACGCCGTGCTCAATGACGAAATCCCGGCGATCGTCGATTGCTACCGCTTCTTCGCCGGCGCCGTCCGTTCGATGCCGGGCGTCGTCGCTGGCGAATACATTCCCGGCCACACCTCGATGGTCCGTCGCGATGCCATTGGCATCGTCGCTTCCATCGCGCCGTGGAACTATCCGCTGATGATGATGGCCTGGAAGCTGGCGCCGGCGATCGCCGGCGGCAACACCGTCGTCTTCAAACCGTCCGAGCAGACACCGCTGACGGCGCTGAAGCTGGCAAAAATCCTTGCGGACATCCTGCCCGAAGGCGTCGTCAATGTCGTGCTCGGCCGCGGCGACAGCGTCGGCAACACGCTGATCAATCATCCCAAGGTCAACATGATCTCGATCACCTGCGATGTCGCCACCGGCAAGAAGGTGCTGCAGGCGGCCGCCAAGTCGGTCAAGCGCACGCATCTCGAGCTCGGCGGCAAGGCGCCGGTCATCGTCTTCGACGACGCCGACCTCGGCGCCGTGGTCAACGGCCTGCGTGCCTTCGGCTATTACAATGCCGGCCAGGACTGCACCGCCGCCTGCCGCATCTACGCCGGCAAGAAGATCTACGACAAGCTCGTCGCCGATCTCTCCTCGGCCGTCTCGACCATCAAGTACGACCGCCCCGACGATACCGAAAACGAAATCGGCCCGCTGATCTCGCGCCGCCAGCGCGACCGCGTCTCGAGCTTCGTCGAGCGCGCCTCGGAACTGAAACACATCGAGATCACCACCGGCGGCAAGCCGGGCGAGGGCTCCGGCTTCTATTACCAGCCGACCGTCGTCGCCGGCGCGCTGCAGGAAGATGAGATCGTGCGCCGCGAAGTGTTCGGCCCGGTCGTCTCGGTTACTCGTTTTTCGGAAGTCGACGAGGCGGTGAACTGGGCCAATGACAGCGACTACGGCCTGGCGTCATCCGTATGGACCAAGGATGTCTCGCGCGCCATGGCGACGGCCGCCCGCCTGCAATATGGCTGCACCTGGATCAACACCCACTTCATGCTGACCAACGAGATGCCGCATGGCGGGTTGAAGCAGTCCGGCTACGGCAAGGACATGTCGCTCTACGCACTGGAGGATTACACCGCCGTGCGGCATGTGATGGTTGCGCATGGCTAGTTTTGCCTTGTCCCCTTGTGGGAGAAGGTGGATCGGCGCGTAGCGCCGAGACGGATGAGGGGTGTTCCAGCTTGACGCCAGCTTACCCCTCACCCGGGTTGCCAACCGATTTGTGAAGGACAAATCGGGGCAATCCGACCTCTCCCACAAGAGGAGAGGTAAGACCGCAGACCACTACTCCACGATGCGATAGATATTCCACAGGCTGGTGCCAGACACGACATAGGGCTCGATCTCCTTGCCCCATTTCGCGTGCGCGTCGATCTTGCCGATCTTGGCGAAGAACGCCTCCAACTGGGCCAGGCTTTCGACCTGGTGATGGGACTCGACCGTCGCCTCCCGCGCGCCGATCGAACCGGTCATGATCTGGAATTCCAGCTCGTCGAGGCCGACCTGTGACCCGATCTCGCGTTCCCATTTCTTCAACAGGTCGAGCACGGTCTGCTTGTGTCCGAACTTGGCGTCGATCTGCCATCTGGCGCTGAACATCGTCTTCTCCTCCAGGTTGCGGCCCAGGCCGCGGTTGATCCACGGTTGTTGATCTACTCGTCCCAGGCCTGCACGACGGTCTGTCTTGCGATCCGACCGTTCTTCAGCTCCAGCATCGCTGCGCAGAACACCTTGGTGCCGTCCGGATAGGCGCAGGCCTGGGTGAAGGCGAGGCTGTCGCCGTCGGCGATGGTGGTGTCGACCTTGTGGGTCATCGCCCGGCTGCAGATGTCGTCCCAGAATGTGGTGATCGCCGCGCGCCCGCGGATTTCACGCGGCTTGCTCGGCGGGTTGTTGCGGTCGATCACCCGCACCAGCGCGTCTTCGGCATAGAAGCTCGACAGCATCTTGCCGTCACGGGTTTCGATCGCCTTCTTGATCGCGGCGCCGTCCACTGTTTGGGTCTTGGTCAGCATTTCATCCTCCATTGGCCCGTCTTCCGACCGGGCGGTTGATGGTCGATGTGCCGTCCGGCGCTCATCGCCGGGCAGTGGTTCTTACTGCGACTTCGCCTTGACGGCCGCGAATACGTCGTCGGTCTGCTTCTTGAAGGTCGTCAGATCGACCTGGCTGCCGTTGAGCATCGTCGACCAATGGCGCACGATGGCGGACATCGCCACCGCCTCCTTGATCTCCTCGTCGCTGGCGCCGTTGAGCTTGGCCGCCTCGGTGTGGAAATAGATGCAGTACTGGCATGGGATCTGCGCCGCGACGGCGAGGCCCAAAAGTTCCTTGGTCTTGCCGTCAAGCGCCGTCTTCGGGTTGAGCTGCACGCCCTTAATCTCGGCCCAGGCGCCGGCGACGGCCACATCCGGCAGGGTCTTGAACATGTCCGGCACCGAGCCGAGCGTTGCCTCGATGTCCTTGTAGGCGGCCGCCGCGGACGCGTCCTCGGCCTTTGCGGGAGAGATGGCGAACAACGCGCCAACGCTTGCAGCGATCACAAGCAATTTGAGTGTCCGGTTCGACTTCAGCATTTCCTCCTCCGTTCGCAGCGCCTTTTCCAGCGACATCCGCCTAGCCTGCGTGGAGAGAATTGATAGCGCTTACCCGCCCATGGCCGCTTCGCCCGAAAGCGCCATGGCTCTCATGGCCCGTGCGGGCCAGGGTGCCTGGCCGAAAACGCCGCCGCCGCCGCCCGCGACGGCAGATCCAGCTTGAGCAGTATGTTGGCGACATGGCGCTTGACCGTGTGTTCGCTCAGCCGCAATTCGGCGGCGATCGCGGCATTGCTCTTGCCGTCGGCGACGAGGCTCACCACCTCGCTTTCGCGCGCCGTCAATGCGGCCGGCTCGGCGGTCTTGGGTTTGGGCCGGCAGGCGGGTTCCAGATGCTGTTCGGACGTCGCATGGACCAGCGCCAGCGGCTGCTCCAGCTCGTCGACACTGATGCGCCCGGCGTCGGTGAAATGCAGGCCCGACCCAGCCGCCAGATCGGCGATCAGACGCGACGCGATAATGTCGCCGCGGCCGGCATGGGCGGCCAGTTGCATTGCCACCCGCGCCGTCGTCCCAAC
>NZ_RZRR01000041.1:0-14047 GCF_003998555.1 Mesorhizobium sp. M7A.F.Ca.CA.002.09.1.1
GTCCTTGAGGTCGAACCGGCGCGTGACCTTGTCGAAGACGATCTTGGGCGGCATCACACGCGCTCCTGCCAGACGGTCAGCCGGCGCTCGATCACCAAAAGGATGCGATCCATGGCAAGGCCGAGAAGGCCGATGGTGATCAGGCTGACGAAGATGGTCGGCAGGTCGTAGTAGAGTTGCGCCTGCTGCATGCGGAAACCGAGGCCGGTCTGCGCGGCGATCAGTTCGGCGGCCACCAGCGTCGCCCAGGCCGAGCCGAGGCCGATGCGCACGCCGACCAGGATGAACGGCGTCGATGCGGGAATGATGACGCGCAGGAAGATGGTCATGTCCTTGGCGCCGAGCACGCGCGCGGCGTTGATCATCGTCTTGTCGACGCTGATGACGCCCTGATAGGTGGCGACGACGCCGGCCAGGAAGGAGGCCAGGAAGATGACGAAGATCTTCGGCGTCTCGTCGATGCCCATCGTTACGATCGCCAGCGGAATGATGGCCAGCGGCGGGATCATGCGGAAGAACTGCAGATACGGCTCGATAAGCGAGCGCGCGACCTTGTACCAGCCCATGACGAAGCCGACCGGGATCGCCAGGATGACGCCGAGGAGAAAGCCGGTCATCACCCGAGCAAGGCTCGACATGATGTCGGTGGCGAGCTGCCCGTTTGCGATCAGATCGATAAACCTGGACGCAACCTGTGGCGGTGGCGGCAGGCCCACCGCGCCGCCCGCCGTCAACACCCACCAGATGGCGATGCCGGCGACGAGACCGCAGAGATTGAGCGCGAGACCGCGATAGTCGATACCCCGATCCTCGTTCGAGCCGCCGCCGGAGCGTGTCGTCTTCGACGCTTCGCTCATCGCGACACCCCCGAATAGAAAAAATGGTCGAGCGCCGCCGCAGCAGCACCGATGGCGCCGGCACCAGGACCGAGGCTCGACCGCTCGACCCGCAGCACGTCGCGCATCGGCGGCAGGACGCGTGGCGGAACGCCCCGCCTTATATGATCGATGAAGCTTTCCGGGGCTTCGGCCAGGTGACCGCCAAAGACGATCAGATCGGGATTGAGCAAATTGGTCGCCGTCGCTATGGCCGTCGTCAGATGCCGGAGCGCCGCGTTCCAGACGTCGGGATATTTCTCCACCGCGGCCAGCAGGCGCCTGGGATGAGGCGTGTCGATATGGGCGGCGCGGGCCAGCGCGCGTTCGGACAGGAATGTCTCCAGGCAGCCCACATTGCCGCAGGCGCAACGCTCGCCATCCTCGACCACCTGGACATGGCCGAGCTCGACGGCCCCGTAGCCGCCGGGACGGAACGGCATGCCGTTGATCACCAGGCCGGCGCCGAGGCCGGTGCGCAGATAGATGTAGAGCAGCGCGGTCGTGTCGCGCCCGATGCCGTAGCGCGATTCCGCCAGCGCCATCGCGCTGACATTGTGCTCGACCACCACCGGCATGCGCAGCGCCGTTTCGAGCTCGTCGGCGAACGGCACGTCCTTCCAGTCGTAATTGACCGACTGCAGGTTGCGGCGGCGCTTGGTGTCCACCGGTCCCGGCACGCCGAGCCCCAGGCCGATCAGGCGCGAACGGTCGACGCCGGTCTTCTTGATCAATTGCTCGACGATCCGCACCACCATGCCGATCACCGCGGCGGGTTCGCTGGTGGCGGTGTCGAAATGCTGCGAGGCCATGGCTTTCGAGGCGGCCCTGAGGTCGGTGATGGTCGCGTCGATCGTTCCCGCGCCAATGTGCACGCCAACCACGGACAGGGCGTCGGGCACCAGCGCGACGCCGATCGCCGGCCGGCCGACGGGTGCATCGCCGGCAGTGGCCTGGTTGAGCTCGACCACGGTGCCTTCCCGCAGGAGATGGGCCGTCAGATGGGTCAGGGCGGTGGGTGACAGCGAGGTGCGCCGCGCCAGTTCGGCGCGCGACTGCGGACCGTCGTCGCGCAGGATTCGCAGGATCGCTCCGTGGTGCGCGCCCATTCTTCCTCCCTATTATTTTCTAATGTTAATAAATTAATTAAGCCTGTCAAGCACGGCAAAGCGCGGCTTGCGACTGGCATCGATGCACCTGGCTTTCACCCTACCCTGCCGCTGGAGTAGGGGCATTGACGCGAAGGGAGATAGCGGGGAAGGCAAGGCCGTCATGAGTAGGTCGAAGATCAGCCAAGCGGAGACGGCCACCTATGCCGCTTGGCTCCCGCGCGCTAAGGGGCGGTGGCAGCCGAGCGCTTGAACAGGATGGTCACCCGCGTGCCCTCGCCGGCGCTCGACGTCACGTCGAACTCCGCCTTGGCATTCTCGGTCAGCGAGCGGGCGATCAGCGCGCCGAGTTTGCCGCGCTTGGGCCAGCTCTCGCCGTCCGGCAGGCCAATGCCGTCATCGGCGATCACGATGCGGCAGCCATCGCCGTCAACGATGCTGTGCAGCGTGATCGTGCCGCCGTCACGTCCCTGGAAGGCATGTTTGAGCGCATTGGTCAAAAGTTCGTTCACCACCAGCCCGGTCGGCATGGCGACATTGATCGACACCGGATAGGTGTCGACCTTCATGTCGAGGCGGATGCCCTCGACCGCATGCGAGTTCATGACCGCCGACGCGATCTGGCTGAGATAGACACCAAGATCGACCTCATCCTTGCCATCGTCCCCCGACAGCGTCTGGTAGAGGATCGCCAGCGCATCGACGCGCCCCGCCAGCCTCTCGAAACGCTTCTGGTCCGGTTCGGCCGCGTTGCGCGTCTCCATCCGGATCAGCGCGGTGATCATCTGCAGATTGTTCTTCACCCGGTGCTGCAGTTCGCGCAGCAGCGTGTCCTTCTCACGGATGCGCTCGTCGATCGATCGCGCATCTTCGGTTTCGCCATGGGCCGAAACGTCGACCAGCGCCACCAGCCGGAAGCAGGCCTTGCCATTGTCGTCCTCGATGACGTTGGAATAGACGTCGACGATAGTCGGTTGGCCTTCCTTCCGCTCCAGCCGGAACGTGCCGATGAAATCAGTGTCCTCGACCACGGCCTCGAACAGCGGCCGGTCCTTCTGCTTGTGCAGGCCGGTGCCGGAAAGCGCCGCCCAGTGTTGGCGAGCGAGCATCGCCGCCTTGAGGCCGGACAGTTTCTCGAATTCCGGATTGGCATAGACGACACGCTCCTTCGAACCCAGGTCCGAGACGGCAATGGCGATCGGCACCTGGTCGAGGAACTTCTTGAACTGTTCGCTTTCGAGCGCGCTGGCAAGGTCCGGCGTTTCGAGCAGCTGCCCGACCGCTTCGGCCTTCTGTGTATCGGATGTCATCTGCGGCGCCTGTGCTGTGTGGGCACCATCAATAACAGCGATGCGATCACCCCGCCATCGCCAAACATGGAGTCCGCATTTTCACGCCCCGCATCGGCGATGGCGGCGTGTCTGCCGAATTGACGCCGCTGCCTGAGAGTGCCTCAGGAGGCCGGCTTCGACGCCAGCCGTGGACCGGTCTTGACGTCGACGATCTCCGGCTTGGCGCTGTCGACCGCGCCATCCCAGCCGCCGCCGAGCGCCTTGTTGAGGGCGATGTAGTTGGTCGCCAGCAGGACGCGGCTTTGCAGCAGCGAGTCCTCGGCCGAATAGAGCGAGCGCTGGGCGTCGAGCACGTCGAGGAGGCTTGTCTCGCCGGCCTTGTAGAGCGTGCCTTCGAGACTTGCCGCCTCGCCATAGGACTTCGCGGACGAGGCGAGCTTGCCGATCCGGATGCGCTCCTGCGACAACAGCACCAGCGCGTTCTCGACATCCTCGAGCGCCGTCAGCACCGAAGACCGGTAAGCGATGAAATACTGATCGCGTTGCGCCTTGGCGACCTCGACGGCCGCCTGCAATTGGCCGGCATTGAACAGCGGCACACTCAGCGTCGGCCCGAACGACCAGCCGATCGACGAATTCTTGCCGAGATCGCCAAGCTTCAGCGCCGCCGTGCTGATGTCTCCCGTCAGGCTGACCGAGGGATAGCGGGCGGCTTCGGCCTGGCCGATCTTGGCGGTATATTGCGCATATTGGCGCTCCGCCATGCGCAAATCGGGCCGCGATAGCAGGAGGTCGGCGGGAATTCCGGTGGGCATCGGCAGGCGCGGTGCAGGAATGGGCGCGACCCGCTTCAGCCGCTCGTTGAGCGAGGCAGGCGGCCGGCCGGCCAACACCGCGAGACGATGCACGGCCTGCGCATAACTTGCCTCCAGCGTCGGAACGGCGGCTTCGGTGCTCGCTGCCTGACCCATTGCCTTGGCGACATCGGCGGCGGTCGCCGTGCCCGCCTGCGCCATGGTGCGGGTAAGTTCGGCGGTCTGTCTTTGCGACGCGGCCGAACGACGGGCGAGCGCGATGCGGGCCTGGTAGCCGCGCGCCTGGGTATAATAGGAAGCGACATCGCCGACCAGGGTGAGAAGCGTCGAGCGCAGTTCCTCCTGCGAGGCGTTCAGCCCGTAGTGCGCGGCCTCTACGCCCCTCCGGTTGGCGCCGAACAGGTCGAGCTCCCAGCTTGCATCGAAGCCGGCCTGGTACTCGCTGTAGGTGGCGTCAGAGCCTGATGTGGTCTCGGCCGACTTGTTGCGGGAGGCCGAGCCGGAGCCGTCGGCCGAAGGCAGCAATGTGCCGGCACTCTGGCGATAGCTGGCGCGCGCCTCGCGGATTTTTGCCTTGGCGGTGGCGACATCGAGATTGCCGGCAACCGCTTCCTCGACAAGCGTGTTCAGCTCGGGATCGCGTAGCCGCTGCCACCATTTTGACAGTCGTGCCGGCTGGGCAGGCTTTGTCGGCTTCTGGCCGCTCCAATTCGCCGGCATTGCCAGTATCGGTGTCTGATAATCCGGACCGACGACGCATCCCGCGAGCAGGACAGCGGTGAGCATAGGCGCAAGAAGCCGCCTCGCGGCCACCGAGCCACGTTCCAAACCTGTCATGTGAAGTTTTCCTTATTGCTGGGTGGCCGTCACCGGCGTCTCGCCCGTATCTGGTTTGGCCGCCCTGCCCTTGAAGATGCGCCGCACCGTGACGAACAATAGCGGCACCAGGAAGACGCCGATCACCGTCGCCGCGATCATGCCCCCCATCACGCCGATGCCGACCGAGTTCTGCGCGCCCGAGCCCGCACCGCTGGCGATCGCCAGCGGCAACACACCGAGGATAAAGGCCAGCGACGTCATCAGGATCGGCCGCAGCCGTTGTCGCGCCGCCTCCAGCGTCGCCTCGACCAGCCCCATCCCGGCGGCCTGCCGCTCGATGGCGAACTCGACGATGAGGATGGCGTTCTTGGCGGCGAGACCGATCGTGGTCAAAAGGCCGACCTTGAAATAAACGTCGTTGGACTGGCCGAACAGGCTGGCCGCCAGCAGCGCGCCGAAGATGCCGATCGGCACCGACAGCATGACCGCGAACGGGATCGACCAGCTCTCATAAAGTGCGGCCAGGCACAGGAACACGACCAGCGCCGAGATCGCATAGAGCGACAGCGCCTGGTTGCCGGAAAGCTTCTCCTGGTGCGACAGCCCGGTCCACTCGTGCGAATAGCCGGCGGGCAGTTGCGCGACGAGCTTGTCGATCTCGTCCATGGCGGCACCCGAGCTGACGCCCGTGGCCGCCGCGCCCTGGATCTCGACCGCCGCCGACCCATTGTAGCGCTCCAGCCTGGGCGAGCCGAATGTCCAGTGGCTGGAGGCAAAGGCCGAGAACGGCACCATGTCGCCGCTGGCGTTGCGGACCTGCCATTTGTCCAAATCTTCCGGCTGCATGCGGAAGTTCGGGTCCGACTGCAGATAGACCGGTTTCACCCGCCCGCGATCGATGAAGTCGTTGACGTAATCGCTGCCCCAGGCGGTCGAAAGCGTGTTGTTGATGTCGGCCAGGCTGACGCCAAGCGCGCTGGCCTTCTCCTGGTCGATGTCGACCGAGAATTGCGGCTGGTCTTCCTGGCCGTTGGGCCTTGTGTTGGCGAGCACCTTGCTCTGCCCGGCCAGGGCCAGAAGCTGGTTGCGCGTCTGGATCAGCGCGTCATGGCCGGCGCCGTTGACGTCCTGCAGGTAGAAGTCGAAGCCGTTGGTGTTGCCGAAGCCCTGGATGGCGGGAGGCGCGAGCGCGAAGACCTGCGCGTCCCTGATCTTCGAAAACGCGCCCATCGCACGGCCGGCGATGGCCTGCGCGGCGGAAGCCGGCGATTTGCGCAGGTCGAAATCCTTCAGCCGCACGAAAGCGATGCCGACATTCTGCCCTGCGCCGCCGAAGCCGAAGCCGGAGGCGGTGAACACCCCGTCGACGGCGTCCTTCTCCTGGTTGAGATAATGGTCGGTCACTTCTGCCAGCACGCGCTCCGTGCGATCCTGCGTCGCGCCGACGGGCAGCTGCACGCTGGTGATCAGGATGCCCTGGTCCTCTTCCGGCAGGAACGAGCTCGGCAGCCGGGCAAACATCCAGCCCACGGCAACGACGATGGCCAGGAACACGACGAGGAAGCGCCAGGATCGGTTGATGATGCCGTGCGAGCCGTCGCGGTAGGCAAGCGTGCCGCGATCGAAGACACGGTTGAACCAGCCGAACGGGCCGGTCTGCGTCGCATGGTCCTTGGGCGGCCGCAGGATGGTGGCGCAAAGTGCGGGCGTCAGCACAAGGGCGACCAGCACGGACAGCACCATCGCCGAGACGATGGTCACCGAGAATTGCCGGTAGATGATGCCGGTCGAGCCGCCGAAGAAAGCCATCGGCACGAACACGGCCGAAAGCACCGTGGCGATGCCGATCAGCGCGCCGGTGATTTCGTGCATCGACTTGCGCGTCGCCTCCTTCGGCGACAGGCCTTCCTCCTGCATCACGCGTTCGACATTCTCGACGACGACGATGGCGTCGTCGACCAAGAGGCCGATGGCCAGCACCATGGCGAACATGGTCAGTGTGTTGACGGAATAGCCGAACAGCGACAGCACGCCGAACGTGCCGAGCAGCACCACCGGCACGGCGATCGTCGGGATGATGGTGGCGCGCAAATTCTGCAGGAAGATGAACATCACCAGGAACACCAGCACGATTGCTTCGGCCAGCGTCTTGACCACCTCCTCGATCGACAGCCGCACGAAAGGCGAGGTGTCGTAGGGATAGACGACCTCGACCCCTTGCGGGAAGGTCGAGCTCAGCCGGGCGATCGTCGAACGCACCGCTTCGGCGGTGTTGATGGCGTTGGCGCCGGTCGCCAAATTGACGGCGACGCCGGCCGCCGGCTTGCCATTGTAATTGGCCTGCGTCGTATAGCTTTCGGCGCCGAGCTCGACGGTGGCGACATCGTTGAGGCGGACCAGAGAGCCATCGGTCTGGCTCTTCAGGATGATGTTGCGGAACTGTTCGGCGGTCTGCAGCCGGCTCTTGGCCGTCACCGTGGCATTGAGCTGCTGGCCCTTGCGCGCCGGCAGGCCGCCGAGCTGGCCGGCCGAAACCTGCGTGTTCTGTGCCTCGATGGCGGTCGCCACATCGCTCGGCATCAGGGCATATTTGGCGAGCTGGTCCGGATCGAGCCAGATGCGCATGGCATAGCCGGAGCCGAACAGCTGCGTCGAGCCGACGCCTTCGACGCGCTTCAGCGTGTCGTTGACGGTGGCGTCGACATAGTCGGCGAGATCGGTCGAGTTCATCTTGGCGTCGGTCGAGACGAAGCCGATGACCATCAGGAAGCCGGTCGAGGATTTGGAGACGGTGATGCCGTTGCTCTGCACCACCTGCGGCAGCTGCGACTGCACCAGCTGCAGCTTGTTTTGCGTCTGCACCTGGGCGGTATCGGGATCGGCCGCTGTGGTGAAGGTCAGCGTGATCGAGGCCGAACCGGTCGAGGTCGACGTCGCCGTCATGTAGTCGAGATTGTCGATACCGGTCATGCCTTGCTCGATGACCTTGGTCACCGAGTTCTCGACCGTCTGCGCGTCGGCGCCCGGATAGGTGGCGCTGATGTTGACTGTCGTCGGCGCAATCTGCGGATATTGCGAGATCGGCAGCGAGGTGAGCGCCAGGAGGCCGCCCAGCATGATCACGATGGCGATCACCCAGGCGAAGATCGGCCGGTTGATGAAGAATAGTGACATCGCTCAGTTCCCGGTCGCGGCGGCAGGCGCCGGTTTCGCCGCATTGGACGCGGCCGGTGCGGCGGACGTGCTCTGCCCGCGGTCCTTGACCTCGCCGGTCGTCTCGTCGATCGTCACTTCGACACCCGTCGCATCGCCGCCGGGGCGCACCAGTTGCATGCCCTCGACGATGACGCGGTCGCCGTCGCCGACACCCGAATCCACCAGCCAGTTGTTGCCGACGCTGTTGCGCACGGCGAGCACGCGCGTCTCGACCTTGCCCTGCGCATTGATGACCATGGCGGTGGCCTCGCCCTTGGTGTTGCGGCTGACGGCACGCTGCGGCACCAGGAAACTGTTCTGGGCAACGCCCTCCTCGACCAGTGCCCGCACATACATGCCGGGCAGAAGCAGGCGGTCGGGATTGGGGAACTCGGCCCTGAGCGCAAAGGTGCCGGTGGTCTGGTCGACATTGGCGCCGGCGAATTCCAGCTTGCCGGTCTGCGTGTAGATGGTGCCGTTCTCGAGCTTCAGCTTCACGCTGACATTGGGCCCGCTGAACTTCAGCCGCCCTTCCGAGATCGCCTGGCGCAGATTGAGCAGGTTGGTGCTCGACTGCGTGACGTCGACATTGATCGGATCGAGGGCACGGATGGTGGTCAGCACCGTGTCCTGGTTCGCGGTCACCAGCGCGCCCGGCGTCAGCGTGGACTTGTCGATGCGCCCGGCGATCGGTGCCGTGATGGAGGTCCGGTCGAGGCTGATGCGCGCCGTCTCGGCACTGGCCTTGGCCGAGGCGACATCGGCTTGCGCCTGCGCCAGCGTGGCGGCGGCATCGTCATAATCCTGTTTGGAAACAACGTTCTGCTTCAACAGGCCGGCATAACGGTCGAACTTGGCCTGCGCCGTAGGCACCGCCGCTTCCGCCTTCTGCTGTGCGGCGACCGCGCTATCGTAGGACGCCTTGTAGCTCGCCGGATCGATGAGGTAGAGCGGCTGTCCAGCCGCCACCTCGCTGCCCTCCTTGAACAGGCGCTGCTGGATAATGCCGTTCACCTGCGGGCGCACTTCGGCAACCAGCGAGGCCGCCGTGCGTCCCGACAGTTCGGCGGTGATCGCCACCGATTGCGGATGCAGGGTGACGACGCCGACTTCCGGTTTGCCGGGCGCGCCCATGCCTGCGGGGGCGCTGCTCTCCTGCGAGCAGGCCGCCAGCAGAAAGGCGGATGCGAACATCGCGGTCCAGGGCGCCAGACGGCGTGCCGGCTGCAAAGACGGGCTAGGCTGGATAGACATGGACTGAATGATCTTTCGCTGGAGTTGCGGGCGCGGGCAATCGACCGCTTGGTCGAGGCATGCCGGCCGATATCTTGATGGTGGGCCGCGCCGGTCTGCGGGCGGCGACGAGCAATGCTTCGAAGCGGCTCATGTCGCGCTCCTTCTCGGCGGCCGGAGCTGCTCGAAGGTCGAGTAGCCGGCCGCGATGCCCACCAACATCATTATGCCGATCAGCGAGGACATGCCAAGCGCCTTGCCGGAATTCACGCGATCTTGCGGTCATCATGCCCATGGTTGTCGAGCGGCTGCGACAGCGGGAGCGACAACCGCCAGCCGGCGAAACTCAGGCGGATCGCGCCCTTCAGCGTGTCGGCCGGCGGGGCCAGCGGCATGCCTCGCCCGACAGGACCGAACGAGAGCCTCGGGCTGGCGGACGCGAGCAGCCGCAGCATGATCATGGCTTCCCACATTGTCGTGCTTCCATTGCAGGGTTCGAATTGGGCATGGTTCCGAATTGGCGCGATTCGAACTGGGCGTGATTGAAACGAGGATGGCGGAGATACGCCCGCCATCCCCGGAGAACCGGCCGACCCGAGAACGGGTTGGGTACCGGGCCGGCCGGTGCAGTCGGTCAGAGTTGCTCGTCGTTCCCGGGCTGGGGCGGGAGCTGCCTGCCATCGTTGGGCAGGCCTCTGGGGCCGGCTGCATCGTTCGGCGGACCGCCCCAGGGACCGGGGGGTGATCCATGGGCACGTTCCGCCGAAGCGAGGAGTTCGAGTTGTTCGGGCGTCAGCTTGGCGCGCAGTTCAGAGATCGCCTCCTTCAGTCTGCCGGCCGAAACCGCGCGGGCGGTAACGTCGTCGGCCAGCTTTTCCTGGAAGGCGAAGGGATCGGGCTTGCCGCCCGGGCCTGCTGCGTCGGGGTCCTTCGCTTCAGCACCAACGGGCCGCCCGCGGTCAGGCCGAGGCTGCGAAAGCACCGCCTGCAGCGCGCTGGTGTAGTCGCGCCAGGCGTCGAGCTGTTCGGTGCGGATGCCGACGCGGGTCTCCAGCGCGGCGAGCCGGGCGGCCAGCATGAATTCCGGCGGCGGACCCATGCGGCGGGGGCCAAAGCCTTGCGGGCCGAAACCCTGCGAACCAGGTCGCATCGGTCCATGCGGGCCGGGTCCATTCCGGCCGTGGCCTGCCCCATCCTGCATGGCCATGACAGGGGGCGGCTCACCGGGTCCGGCGCCGGGGTCGGGCTGCGCCGCCAGCGCGGGGTGAATTGCGGCGACGGAAAACAGGCCGAGCGCAAGAAGTCTGCTTGGCATAAAGATGTTCCTTTCTCTCATGCTTCGGACGGTTCAGAGGATAGGAAGCGTCTTTGTCCGCTTCGCGTCGGCGTGTTGCCGAAGGTTTCCGCAAAAGGGCAATTTGTTTCCGAATGTTTCCCATGGCCCGCCGGAAACGTTCGGTTGCAATTTTCCACGCCGCTCGGGCGCGGCTCTCCTATAATCGCGGCAAGCCCCTGCAATCACGGGTCCCAATATTCATCGGCAACGGCACGGTCATGCAGTCACAACCCCATATCCTCGTCGTCGACGACGACCGCGAGATCAGGACGCTTCTCCAGCGTTACCTCGACAGCCAGGGCTTTCGCGTCACGGCGGCGGCGGACCGGCGCGAATGCGAGCAACGGCTTGGCTCCGGCCAATTCGACCTGATCGTGCTCGACGTGATGCTGCCGGACGGCTCGGGGCTCGATATCTGCCGCGGTTTGCGCGACCGCAAGCCGCACACCCCGATCATCCTGCTGACCGCGCTGAAGGAAGATGTCGACCGCATCATCGGCCTGGAACTCGGCGCCGACGACTATCTCGGCAAGCCGTTCAACCCGCGTGAGCTCATTGCCCGCATCCGCGCGGTGCTCAGGCGCTCGACGCCCGAGGAGGCGCCCGCGCCGCCGCGCGCGCGCATCTACCGCTTTGCCAGCTATAGGCTGGAACCGGAGACCCGCAAGGTGACGGATGCGCGAGGCGTGGCCGTCGACCTCACCGGCGCCGAGTTCGATCTTTTGCAGGTGTTTCTCGACCGTCCCGGCCGGCTTTTGTCGCGCGACCAGCTTCTCGACCTGACGCAGGGCCGCGAACGCGATCCGCTGGAACGCTCGGTCGATGTGCTGGTGAGCCGGCTGCGCCGCAAATTTTCCGACACCGGCGACGGGCCGCTGTTCAAGACCGTGCGCAATGGCGGCTACCAGCTCACGGCGCGTGTCGAGACCGTGGAGAGCCACGCGTGAATTCGCTGCGCCGCCGTCTCATCCTGCTGTTGGTCGCCTCGATCGTCGGCGTCGTCGGCCTGGCGACGGCCGCCGTCATCAGCGTGCGCGGCGGCGGACCGCCGCCGGAACTGACCGTGCCGTGGATTGCCCAACAGATGGAAATGGTGGTGCGGCTCTTGCCGGGGCCGATCCCCGACGTCCTGCGGGTTCAATTCGCCGACCATCCAGCGGGCGGCAAGGTGGCTCGTGCGGAAACGGCGATGCTCAACGACATCCTGCACCGCCGTGGCCTCGACTTTCCCGCGGTCGTCAACGAGAAGCCGGACGAACCCGGCCAGATCGCATCGATGCACCTGCCCGACAGCCGATGGGCGATCATTGAGGTGCCGCACCTCAAGCCGCCGCGGCGAGAATGGCTGGTTCTGGCCGGCTGGATCTCGCTGATCGTCGCCGGCGCCACGGCGGTATCGGTCTATTTCACCTCGGTGCTGATCCGACCGCTCGAAATGCTGGAGGCCGCCGTCTCCAAGATCGGATCGGACGGCGTGCTGGCGGCGGTGCCGGAAGTGGGTTCGGCCGAGGTCAAGGCCACCGCGCATGCGCTGAACCAGCTCTCGTCGCGGCTGCGGACCGCCATGGAAAGCCGCATGCGGCTGGTCGCGGCTGCCGGCCATGATCTGCGCACGCCGATGACGCGCATGCGGCTGCGCGCCGAATTCCTGGACGACGAACGCGACAAATGGCTTCACGACCTCGACGAACTCGATCGCATCGCCGACAGCGCCATCCGCCTGGTGCGCGAAGAGGTCAACCAGGACGCCGTCGAAGCGGTGGACCTGGCAAAGACGGTGCGCGATATCGAAGCCGAGATGGTGTCGCTCGGCCATGCCGTCTCGATCGGGCACCTGGAAAAGGTTTGCGTGCGCGCCGGCGCGCTCGGCCTGCGCCGCGCCTTGCGCAACCTGATCGTCAACGCCGCCACCCATGGCAAGGCGTGCCGCATCGACCTGGCCGCGACCGACAATCGCGCCGTGCTGACCATATCGGACCATGGGCCGGGCATCCCCCCGGAACTCCTGAACAAGGCGTTCGAGCCCTTTTTCCGCGTCGACCCCGGCCGCCTGCAATCGATCCCCGGAGCTGGTCTTGGCCTCGCCATCGCCAAGGAAATCATCGAGCGCTACGGAGGCACGGTAACACTGGAAAACCGCCGGGGCGGCGGGCTGGAGCAGACGGTGGTGTTCGACGCGGTGTGAGGGTTGGCGGTCAGCCGAGTAATGGGCGTTGCGCGTGGCAACGACGAAAAACAGAGACGATGCTGCACCGCGCAAAGCTAATGGTTCCAAATCATTTCTTCACGGAGCCAGGGCCGGATCCATATAGACAAAATATAGATTACGGAATTTCCTGTGGTCTAACAAAGAACTAGGCTCTTAAGCCACGAGCTCGCAAATCAACCGAGGCGGGAACATCGGCAAAATTTAAACCACAGCGTTTAAGTTCTGAGAAAAATCGCCAGAATTGACGAGAAACGCTCGGTTTTCTCAATTTTTTAGCACTTGCTCACATAAGTATTTCAGCTGGGTAGATTTTTTGTGTTGCGCCGCACAATGCCGTAGCCGAACGATCTCCTGGGGGACTCGTTTGCGACTGGATATGCGCCGTGGAGGATCCCGCCAGGTTGACCAGCTTGAGCTACCCGTCCGTCGATTTCGAGCGTAGGTTTGACGATGCCTGCGCTCTGGCGGGTCTCGCCCGCCTTGGCCTGCCGCTCGAAACGGCCGGCTGGCGGCTTGGTCGCGGCCATCACGCTGGCGGATGCCGCTGATGGGAAGCGCCCGCGACATCCAACTGGATGCGTTGAGAGCCATCGCCGTGACGATGGTGTTGTATTCCCATTTCTTCGCCGCTGGAGGATCTTCATTCTGGGGCCATATCGGCGTGCGGCTGTTCTTCGTGCTGAGCGGCTTCCTGATCACGCGCCTGCTCCTGGAAGCGCGTTCGGCCGCCGAATTCGAGACCGGTCCCGCGCTGCGATCCTTCTATATCAGGCGAGGCTTGCGGATATTTCCACCCTATTTCGCCGTCCTGGGTTTCGTCTGGCTGGTCGACCTGGACCAATCCAGGGGATCGCTGGTCTGGCATGCGCTTTACCTGTCGAATTTCTGGTATGCGCTGCGCAATGACTGGAACCCTTGGGTGCTGTGCCATTTCTGGAGCCTGAGCATCGAGGAGCAGTTCTATCTTGCCTGGCCGCTGGTCGTCCTGTTGGCCCCGCGCCGCCGCTTCGAACAGATCTGCATCGGCGTCATCGCACTGTCGCTGGCCTATCGCTTTTATTGGCCGCTCACCGCCAACACGACGCTGGCGCGCGACCTGCTGCCGCCGGCATCCATGGATGCGCTGGCGACGGGCGCGCTGCTTGCCTGCTGGCGATCCAGGGG
>NZ_RZRR01000420.1:0-4692 GCF_003998555.1 Mesorhizobium sp. M7A.F.Ca.CA.002.09.1.1
TGTCGAAGGCTGTTCGCGGCTGCGCGTCTTCACGCGCATCACGCTGCCGATGATGCGCGCGCCGCTGGCCAGTGCCGCGCTCTTCGTCTTCATCCTCAACTGGTCGGACTATCTGATCGCGCTGCTTCTGACGACGCGCGAATGGGTGACCATCCCGGTCTACATGGCCTCTCTTTCTTCCTCGATGACCGGGCAGCTCTATGGCGCCAAGGCAGCGCTTGGCCTGATCGCGGCCGTGCCGCCGGTCATCATGGGCATCGCCATCCAACGCCATCTGGTGCGCGGGTTGACATTCGGGGCGCTCAAGCAATGAGCGCGGTGACTGTCATGACTTCCAAGGATGAGGTGAAAGCCGTCGGAGCAAAGCCGGTTTCGCGCGATGAGGGCGCAAGGCTGGGTTTCCGGCTGACATTACCTGCGCAGATCCTGGTGCTGTTCATCTCGGCCTTCCCGCTGTTGATGCAGCTCTACATCAGCGTCACCGACTGGTCGCCCCTGTCGGGCACCGGCTGGTGGAACGCCTGGTCGATGTGGAACAGCTTTGCCAACTACACCGATCTCGCCGCCGACGCGCGCTTCTGGAGCGCGCTGAAGCGTACGGCCATCGTCATGATCGTCTGCGTGCCGGCGGAATTCCTGCTCGGGCTGGCGCTGGCGACACTGTTTGCCGACGATTTCCCGGGCAAGCGCGTCTTCTATTCGATCCTGCTGATGCCGATGATGGTGGTGCCTGCCGTGGCCGGCTACATGTTCTTCATGCTGTTCCAGTCGGGCGGCCCGGTGAACGACATCTTGTCGGCGCTCACCGGATCTCTCGTCACCATCGCCTGGCTGTCGGATCCGACTCTGGCGCTGATTGCGGTGATGGTCGCCGACATCTGGCAATGGACGCCGCTGATGTTCCTTATCCTGCTTGCCGGCCTGGTCGGCGTGCCGGAGGACCAGATCAAGGCGGCGACGCTGCTCGGCGCCAATCCGTGGCAGCGCTTCGTCACCATCGTGCTGCCGAAGATGAAGACGATCATCATCATCGCGTTGGCGATCCGGGTGATCGAGAACTTCAAGATCTTCGACACGCTCTACATCATGACCGGCGGCGGTCCAGGCGTCGCTACCGAAACCATCTCGGTCTACATCTACAAGCTCACCACGCAGGACCTGATCTGGGGCTATGTGGCGGCGATCGCGCTGGCCATTTTGGTCGTGCTGTCGATCGTCGCAGTGTTTGCCATGAAGCGCATGGCGCGTGCACGCGAGGTACCGGCATGAGCGCCATCCACCTGCAAAACCTGGTCAAGAAATTCGGCGACTTCACCGCGCTGAAGACCATGGACCTGGCAATATCAGATGGCGAGTTCATGGCGCTGCTCGGCCCGTCGGGCTGCGGCAAGTCGACGACGATGAACATGATCGCCGGCATGGAAGAACCGACCGGCGGCAAGATCCTGTTTGGCGAGCGCGACATGGCCGGCGTGCCGATGGGCCGGCGTGGCGTCGGCTTCGTGTTCCAGAACTACGCCATCTTCACGCATATGACGGTGCGCCAGAACCTTGCCTATGGACCAAAAATGCGAGGGGCTGCCAAAGCCGAGATCGATCGCCGTGTCGGCGCCATCGCCGAGATGCTGCAGCTTTCGCCGCTGCTCGACCGCAAGGCCGACAGGCTGTCGGTCAATATATTGCAACGGGTGGCGATCGGCCGCTCGGCGATCATGGAGCCGGCGATCTTCCTGCTCGACGAGCCGCTCTCCAATGTCGACGCCGCTTTCCGGGCCGTCATGCGCACCGAACTGAAGCAGCTGCAGCGGCAGTTCCGCCAGACCATGGTGTATGTCACCCACGATCAGCTCGAGGCGATGACCATGGCCGACCGCATCGCGGTCATGGATCATGGGGTTTTGCAGCAGGTCGGCACGCCGCTCGAGGTCTACAACGATCCAGCCAATGTCTTCGTCGCCCGCTTTATCGGTGCGCCGGGCATGAATCTGCTCAAGGGCAGGCCGGCGGAGAGCGACCGCGGACTGGTCGTCGATCTCGGACCGTTGGGCGTCACGCCGCCGCTGCCGGGCGAACTCGCAGCGGCCATGCGTGGTGCACGCGGCGAGGTGCTTTACGGATTCCGGCCTGAACAGGCGACGTTGGTGCAGAATGGGCAGGGCCTCGCAATGCCGGTGACCTTTGTCGAACGGATCGGTGCGCGCACCATCGTTCATCTCGGCCAGGGCGAGGCGGCTGTGAAAACGGTGTTCGACAATGATGTCGGGCTGGCTATCGGCGACACCGCTGTCATCGCTCCCACTACGTCGTCGGTGCGCGTCTTCGACGCCGCTACCGGCCTTGCGATGAAGGCAGGTTGAGATGGCCGATATCGTCTTCCGTAATGTGACCAAACGCTACGGCAATACACTCGCCGTCGACGACGCCTCGTTCACCGTCAACGACAATGAGTTCTTCTGCTTCTTCGGTCCGCCGCTGTCGGGCAAGTCGACCATCCTGCGCCTGGTGCTCGGGTTGGAGACACCTGACACCGGCGAAATCCTGATCGGAGGCAGGCCGGTCAACGCGATGTCGCCGGCCGAGCGCAACGTGGCTATGGTGTTCCAGAACCTGGCGCTGTTCCCGCATATGAGCGGGCTCGAAAATGTCCGCTTTCCCCTGGTCGAACGCCGGGTCGCCGAGGCCGAGATCAAGCGGCGGGTCACCGACGTCGCGGCGAAGCTACATATCGGCCATATCCTGCACAAGCCGCCGGGACAGCTTTCGGGCGGGGAGCGGCAGCGCGTGGCGATCGCCCGGGCTCTGGTGCGCGATCCCAATGCCTATCTGATGGACGATCCGATCTCGGCGCTCGACGCCAGGCTGCGCGAAGAAACGCGCGTCGAGCTGAAGCGCATCCAGCGCGAACTCGGCAAGACGCTGATCTACGTCACGCATGACCAGGAAGAAGCGATGTCGGTCGCCGATCGCATCGCCATCCTGGAGGACGGCAAGATCAGGCAGATCGGTACGCCGGCAGAGATTTACGACCGCCCGGCCAGCACCTATGTGGCAAGGCTACTTGGCTCGCCGATGATGAACATCCTCAGATCGGCGCGTGGCGAGGGCGGTGTCGAAGCGGCTGAAGGCACGATCCGCATCGACGACAAGACAGCGCCCGCCGATGCCGTGGAGATCGGGCTGAGGCCGGAGGACATCAAGGTCAGACCGTGGGCGGACGGGGGCCCGGGCCGCCCGGCGCGAGTGTTCGAGGTCGAGCCGCTTGGCGGCTACACCGTGGTGACGCTCGCTGCCGGGCAGGCGCGGCTGAAGGCGTTGCTGCGCGGCCAGCCCGACATCCGGCCGGATGCCATGGTGGCGATATCCTGCGAGCCGGCCAGAGTGCATTATTTCGAACAGAGCGGCGGGGCGTTGGCACGATGACGGCCGCCGCAAGGAAAGAGTTTCGGGAGGAAGAGATGGCAAGCAAAGGCTTCGAGCCGGACGTGAAGGTCCGCACGAAGGAATACAAGATCGGCTGTGTCGGCGCAGGCATGATCATGGCCGAGTGCCATCTCGCCGCCTACAAGGAAGCCGGGTTCCCGGTGGTGGCAATCGCCTCGCGCACCAGGGCCAGCGCCGATAAGGTGGCGACGCGCTGGGGCATTCCGACCGTCCACGACACACCGGAAAAACTGATCGAGGACGAAAATGTCGAGATCATCGACCTTGCTTTCCCGCCCGACCTGCAGCCGGCGCTGATCCGTCACGCGCTGAGGCAGAAGCATATCAAGGCGATCCTGGCGCAGAAGCCGCTGGCGCTGTCAGTCGAGGAAGCGGTCAAGCTGCGCGATGAGGCGGCCAAGGCCGGCAAGATCCTCTCGATCAATCAGAACATGCGCTACGACCAATCGATGCGCGTCTTGAAGCAGATCATCGACAGCGGCGCGCTGGGCGACATCGTCTTCGCGCAGATCGACATGCACGCCATCCCGCATTGGCAGAGCTTTCTCGAGGATTATGACCGGCTGACGCTCGCCAATATGAGCGTGCATCATCTCGACGTGCTGCGCTTCCTGTTCGGCGATCCCGACGAGATCACCACGCTGACACGCAAAGACCCGCGCACGACATTCGACCACTCCGACGGCATCACCGTGTCGACGCTGCGCTTCCCGTCCGGCGTGCTTGCCGTGTCGCTGGAGGATGTCTGGTCGGGTCCGCGCCAGGATGGCTACAAGGACGACCAGCACATCAACTGGCGCGTCGACGGCAGCAAGGGGGTCGCGAAGGGCACCATCGGCTGGCCGACGGGCGCTGCCTCGACGCTGACTTACGCTTCGACCGAGACGACCGGCGGCGAATGGGTCAGCCCGAGCTGGGACACGATGTGGTTCCCGCATGCCTTTATCGGTGTGATGGAGCAGCTCCAGCACGCGGTGAAGACCGGCACGCCGCCGGCGCTGTCGGTCGCCGACAACGTCAAGACCATGGCGCTGGTCGAGGCGGGCTACCGCTCGATCGACGAGGCCCGCACGGTCAAGCTTTCCGAAATCGCTACCTGATCACCGCAGCTGAAACACCAAACAACTGAATCGCTTACAGGGAGGAATTCACACCATGATGCAGGCAGGTATTTTCACGGGCTATTTCCCGTACGGCCTCGAAGAGACGGCGAAGAAGATCCGCGGGCTCGATTTCAACACGGTGCAACTC
>NZ_RZRR01000421.1:0-4684 GCF_003998555.1 Mesorhizobium sp. M7A.F.Ca.CA.002.09.1.1
GCAAGATATGGTCGGCGCATCGAAGTCGGAAACGGGAGGCGGCCCGATCCGCTACGGCATGGTCGGCGGCGGGCAAGGCGCCTTCATCGGCGCGGTGCATCGGATCGCGGCGCGGCTGGACAACGAGTTCGTGCTGGTTGCCGGCGCTTTGTCAGCCGACCCGGCCCGTGCCAAGGCCTCGGCGGCCGAACTGGGGCTCGACCCCTCACGCAGCTACGCATCCTATGCCGAGATGGCCAAGGCCGAGGCGAAGCGCCCCGACGGCATCGAAGCGGTGGCCATCGTCACGCCCAACAATGTGCATGTGCCAGCGGCAAAAGCTTTCCTCGAGGCCGGCATCCACGTCATCTGCGACAAGCCGCTGGCGACGACGCTGGCCGAAGCGAAAAAGCTCGCGGCGATAGTCGAGAAGACCGGCAAGGTGTTCGTGCTGACGCACAACTACACCGCCTATCCGATGGTGCGGCAAGCACGCGAAATGGTCGCCAAGGGCGTGCTCGGCGACATCCGCATCGTGCAGTCCGAATATCCGCAGGACTGGCTGACCGAGGATTTGGCGGCGACAGGCCAGAAGCAGGCGGCGTGGCGCTCCGACCCCAAGCAGGCAGGTGCCGGCGGTGCGCTGGGCGATATCGGCACGCATGCCTACAACCTCGCCCGCTTCGTCTCGGGGCTGGAACTGGACTCCCTGTCGGCCGATCTCGACGCCTTCGTGCCGGGACGGCTACTGGATGACAACGTCAACGTCATGCTGCGCTTCAAGCCTACCGGCAAGACGCACCCGGCCAAGGGCATGATCTGGGCAAGCCAGGTGGCGCCCGGCCATGAGAACGGGCTGAAGCTGCGCATCTATGGCTCGAAGGGTGGGCTGGAATGGGTGCAGGCCGACCCGAACTATCTCTGGTACACCCCATTCGGCCAGCCAAAGCAATTGATTACCCGCAATGGCGCCGGCGCGCTGCCGGTGGCGGGCCGTGTCAGCCGCGTGCCGTCAGGCCATCCGGAAGGCTACCTCGAAGGCTTCGCCAACATCTACCAGGAGGCCGCACGCGCCATCCGGGCGGCACGCCGCAAGGGCGGCAAGCCGGCAAAGGATGTCGTCTTCCCGACCATACAGGACGGCGTCGAGGGCATGGCCTTCATCGAGGCTTGCGTGAAGTCGTCGAAGAAGAACGGGGCGTGGACGAAGCTCTAGTCCAAGGGGCGCTGAGATTCAGGTGAGGCCGGCCTGCAAACGGCCGTTTCCTGCGCTTCCGGTGCTCACGTACCCAAAAGTACGCTCCGCTCCGGTTCTCGGAACCAGCCGTTTTCGGCTTGGCCTGACCTGAATCTCAACACCCCGGCGATCCGAGGAATCTAAGGGGAGGGGGCGTCGATGAAAATCGGCATGTGCATGTTCTTGTGGACGACGGCGGTGTCGAAGAAACACGAGCCGCTGCTGCGCGACATCAAGGCGACCGGTTTCGATGGCGTCGAGATACCGATCTTCGCCGGCACGCCGGACGATTATAGAAAGCTCGGCGATCTGCTCGACCGCATCGGGCTGGAGCGGACTGCGGTTTCGGCCATGGGCGATCCGGCGATGAATTTGATCGCGGCCGACGCGGCAACCCGCAAGGCCGGTGTCGACTACATGAAATGGGCGATCGACTGCGCGCAGGCGCTTGGCGCCAGCACGCTGAGCGGCCCTCTGCATTCGACGCTCGGGTCCTTTTCCGGCTCTGGGCCGACGGCCGCGGAGAAGAAGCGCTCCGTCGGCTCGCAGCGCGCCATCGGCGACCATGCCGGCAACAAGGGCGTCACCATCGGGCTCGAGGCGCTGAACCGCTTCGAATGCTACCTGCTCAACACGATGGCGGACCTGTCGGAGCATATCGACGCCATCGACCGGCCGCACATCAAGGCGATGTACGACACCTTCCACGCCAATATCGAGGAGGCCGACCCGATCGGCGCCTACACGAAACACCGCAGGAATGTCGTGCATATCCATATCTCGGAGAATGATCGCGGCGTGCCGGGGCGCGGCAACATTCCGTGGACCGAAACGTTTTCCGCCATCCGCAAGAGCGGCTATGACGATTGGCTGACGATCGAGGCGTTCGGCCGCTCACTCAAGGATTTGGCGGCGGCGACCAAGGTGTGGCGGGATTTTTCAGAGACCCCGGAAGCGGTTTATCGGGAGGGGTATAGGCATATCAAGAGCGGGTGGAAGAAGGCGGCTTAGGCGCCCTGGCCCATTTTCTATTTGCGTTCGCGGCGGTTGCCAGGTGGTTCCCCCACTCCGTCTCGGCTTCGCCGAGCCACCTCTCTCCCCCCTCCGGAGGGAGAGGAAGGAAGCCTCGGCCTGGGGGACACTCGGCCTAAGAGGACAGGCGTCGGCTCGGACAGCCTGGCGCTTTCCTCTACCCCGTCGATCGGGGGAGAGCGACTATCTGGGGTGTCAAGTTGCACTCGCGAACTCGTTGCGCGCATCGCGTGCTTTTGCATTGAGGATGACGAGGAGTTTTCTGGCGAGTGCGATGCGGATGAGCATTTTTGGCTTTCCCGCCTGTTGCAACCGTTGAGCGAAAGCTTTGAGATTGGGATCGAATTTGGCCACGATGGCTGCGACGATGAAGAGGATGCCACGCGGCCCGGCGCGTCCGCCGCGCACATGCCTGTTGCCGGTGCGCTTGCCGCTATCGTTGGCGAAGGGAGCGAGGCCTGCCAGCTTGGCGATGGCCTTGTTGGAGATGAGGCCGATCTCGGGCAGTTCGGCCATCAGGCGGGCGACGGTGCGTCCGGCCACGCCCTTCAGCGAACGAAAGGCCTGCTCCAGCCTGGCCCACAGCGGATCGTCATCGATCATCGAGGCAATCTCGCCTTCCAGGCGCCGTTGCTCGCGCTTGAGGAAGGCCAGCATCGCCTCGATGCTGGCGCATACCTCGGCGTCGCGTGCGGCACTTCTACGCTGCTTGTTGATGGTCGCATCGCCGACAATCTGGCAAAGCCGGCCAACCAACGCGGCAAGCCGCTGCTGGGCGGCGCTTGGCGGTGGCGTCGGCACAGTGTTCTTGACTGCGCCGTAGTGGGCGATGACAGCGGCGTCGATCCTGTCGGTCTTCTCAAGATAGCCCATCGCCTCGGCGAAACGGCGCACGCTCTTGGCATTGACCACGCCGCACGGCATGCCGTGCGCCCACAAGAGCATGAATCCCAGCCGTTCATAGCCGCCCGATGCCTCCATCACCGCAAGGACTGCGTCATGGCTGCGGCAGAACAGCCAAAGAGCTGCGATCCCCGCCGCGTCGTTGGCGAAGCGCGCTGCCGCTCCGCCAGGCCAGACATGCGCGTCCAGCCAATCTTTCGAAACATCAACTCCACAAATAATCCTGTTCACGGTAACCTGCCTTGTGCGTACGGTTGGAACCAAGCGACTGTTCGGTCGTGCGTGATGAAGGCGAAGATCCCAAGCTCTCCCGCGGCTGTAACCTCAGGTGGTACGGGCGACTTCGCCAAGCCAAGGTCCGGGCGGCCACCCGGACCTTGGCTCAATCGCTCTAATCCCACGAAATCTCTCTCGTGTAGATACAAGGTGTCGAGCGAAGCTCGACGGAGTGGGGGTCGATCCTTTGGCGCCGGTCGAGACGACTTGCGCGTCTGCATCACAAGCCTACCCCTGCTCAGCCTGGATCCTGTTGTAGTCGTGGATCGTCTGGCTCAGCCGGCGGCGCAGGAAGTTGGAGATGTTGTCGAAGATGAAGACGACGGCCAAGATCAGCAGCACCATGTAGAAGACGTTGGCCCAGTTTGAGTTGGTGCGCATCGCTTCCCACAGTTTCAGGCCGATGCCGCCGGCGCCGACAGCGCCGATGATGGTGGCGCCGCGGGTGTTGGATTCCCACTGATAGAGCGTCTGGCTGATGAACACCGGCACCACTTCCGGCAGCACGCCGTAGCGCTGCACCAGGAGGCCGTTGGCTCCGGTCGAGGTAATCCCCTCGCGCGGCCTGTCGTCGATGTTCTCCAGCGCCTCGGAATAGGTTTTGCCGAGCGTGCCGACCTCTGTGAAGAAGATCGCCGCACTGCCAGCCAGCGGTCCCGGCCCGAAGGCGCGGGTGAAGAACAGCGCCCAGATCAGCATGTCGATGGAGCGCATGAAATCGAAGAAGCGCTTGAGCACCTGGTTGACCAGCCGGCTGGGCGTGATGTTGCGGGCGGCGAAGAAGGCCAGCGGGAAGGCGACGATGCCGCCCAGCATGGTGCCGAGAAAGGCCATGACGATGGTCTGCAGGAGCTTCGTCCAGACATCGCCATGCTGCCACTGGGCGTTGTTCCAGATGTTGTCGCCGGCCAGCGCCAGATTTGACGTGCCCGGTTTCAGTTCCGGCCCGGAGACGATCAGCGAAGCGACTTCGCTTGCCGACTTGCCGAAGAAAGGCGAACGCGTGTCGAAGACGAAATTTGCCCAGCCTAGAAACCGCTTGCGTATCCTGACGCGGTCAACGGCGACGCGGGACTCGCCGGCAAAGCCCATGTCGGCGACCACCTCATCCTCATGCGCGGTGATCCAGCCGGGAACCGGTCCCGAGATCAGCGGCTTGCCGGTGCCGAGCGCGACCGCGACAGTCTCACCGTTGGCAGTTATCGTCGCTTGCGTCTTGGTGAAGGTGATCGACTTGGCGGTGCCGTCGATCAGGAT
>NZ_RZRR01000422.1:0-4658 GCF_003998555.1 Mesorhizobium sp. M7A.F.Ca.CA.002.09.1.1
ATCGAGATCGTCGAGCCGCAGCCGTCCGGTTGGCGTGATCTCGAGCGTGGGTTGCCCCTCGCGCACAAACAACCACGGGTGAACGACCTGGCCGAGCCGGCGGTAGACAATCGCCTGATGGTCGGCGAGATCCTCGATCCGCTGCGGCTCGCCATGAATTCTGAGATAAGAGGGTGCCGCGCAGACGACCATGCCCTGACGCGCGACGCGACGCGCAATCACCCCCACCTTGTCGTCAAGAGTGCCGGTGCGGATTGCGAGATCGTAGCCGTCCTCGGCAAGATCCGCCAAGCGGTCGGTGAGCGACAGGTCGAGTTCCAGCATCGGATATTGATGGGCCAGCTTCAGCAACACGGGGGTCACGCAATGGCGCCCGAAATGCGCCGGCATGGTGACCCGCAGTTTTCCACGTGGCTCCGAAAACTGTTCGGCGGCGAGCGCATCGGCGGCTTCGGCCTCGGCGAGCACCACCCGACAGCGTTCATAGTAAGCGCGGCCGAAGTCGGTCAGGCTCTGCCGTCGCGTGGTCCGGTTGAGCAGCCGCACGCCCAGCCGCTCCTCAAGAAACCGGACATGCTTGCCGACCATCGGTCCGGAGAGATCAAGCGCGACCGCCGCGGCCGCGAACGAGCCGAGATCGACCGCCTTGACGAACACGGCCATGCTCTCAAGCCGATCCATATTCAGAACTCCTGGTTTCTACTGTTCTTCTCTTACAGCCATTTATCCCTGGCAAGACCGGCTGCATAGCTCATTCGGTTCAGATGATTTGGAGTATCCGAATGACACGCGTAGTTCGCTTTCACCAGCATGGTGGCCCCGAGGTTCTGCGCATCGAGGATGTCGCGCTTTCCCCACCGGGTTCGGGCGAAGTTCAAATCCGGGTCAAGGCACTCGGCCTCAATCGCGCCGAAGCGCTGCTGCGCGCGGCTTCCTATATCGAGACGCCGACGCTCCCCTCGGGGCTTGGCCTCGAGGCAGCGGGCGTCATCGAGGCTATTGGTGTCGGCGTGAAGGATTTCGCGCCGGGCGACAGCGTCAGTGTCATCCCGCCGCAATCGATGATCCGCTGGCCGGCCTATGGCGAGTTTGCCACCTACCCCGCCGGACTTGTCGTCAAGCATCCGCCGTCGCTCGACTGGCAGACGGCAGCGGCCGTCTGGATGCAGTATCTCACCGCCTATGGCGCGCTGATCGATATCGCCGGGCTGCACAGCGGAGACCACGTGGTGATCACCGCAGCCTCGAGCAGCGTCGGGCTTGCGGCAATCCAGATCGCCAACAGGGTCGGTGCAACAGCGATTGCGGTGACGCGGACATCGGCGAAGAGGCAGGCCCTGCTCGATGCCGGCGCGGCTGAAGTCGTCACCTTGGCCGAGGAGGATTTGGCGGCACGGCTGAATGAGATCGCAGGGCCTGAAGGCGTGCGCGTCGTGTTCGATGCGATCGGCGGCCCGATCTTCGAGCCACTCACAGCGGCCATGTCGCGTGGCGGCATCCTCATCGAATATGGCGGTCTCAGCCGCGAGCCGACGCCATTCCCGCTGCCAGCGGTGCTGAGCAAGACGCTGACACTGCGCGGCTACCTCGTCCACGAGATCACCGGCAACCCTGTGAAACTCGAGGCCGCCAAGGCGTTTATCGTCGAAGGTCTGGAGCACGGAACGCTGAGGCCGATCATCGACAGGACCTTCGCGTTCGACCAAATCGTCGAGGCGCACCGCTACCTGGAGTCGAACGAGCAGTTCGGCAAGATCGTAGTGACGATCTGAGATCGTGGTGACGATTTGAATCGTGGTGACTGCCTGAGCAACGCTGGCGAACAAATCATTCTTGCAGGGCAATATCGACCTTGAAGCCGCGGCTTTGCATCCCTAACTGTTCGGTGCGGGCCGGGCCCCTCTGACTGTCGCTTTTGGCGATTGTGATGTCGGACCGCTTTAACGGGCCCGTTTCCATTCTTTCGGTCAAGCGGGCTCATTCCTTTCGGTTTGGAGCCCCGTATGACATCTACTTCCCTCCTCGGTATGGTTTGCCCCTCCTGCCGCGTCGCGCTCGTGATGAGCGAACGCCAGGGTATCGAAATCGACTACTGTCCGCAGTGCCGCGGCGTCTGGCTTGATCGAGGAGAACTCGACAAGATCATCGAGCGTTCCGGCAGGGAAGCGGCGCCCGCGCCGCAGCCACAGCCGGCAGCATTCTCCCAGCCACAACATGGCCAGAGCCGCGATGACGATTATTCCCGCTCGCACGGTCACCGCTATCCAAAGCGGAAGAAATCATTCTTCGAAGAGTTGTTCGACTGACCGCATGATGCCCGACATCCAGGCCGGCACTTGCTGAAACTTCCGAAACCACATCGACAAAGGTTCATCTCCGATGATTTCCCGCACCAGCCGATTTGCAGCCCTCTTTGCAGGACTGTTCCTTGCATTCTCCATGGTTGCGATGGACCATGCCGAGGCCCGTCGTGGCGGCAGTTTCGGCAGTCGTGGCATGCGTACGTTCCAATCGGCACCGCCGACCAGGACGGCCCCAGCACCGACCGCTCCGGTCGAGCGGTCGATGACGCCCAACACCGGTGTGAACAACGCGGCCCGGCAGCCGCAGGCCGGCCTGCAGAGGCCCGGCTTCATGAGCGGTTTCGGTGGAACGATGATGCGCGGCCTGTTGCTCGGCGGCCTGTTCGGCCTGCTTTTGGGTCAGGGCTTCGGCGGCCTGGCCGGCATGTTCGGTTTCCTGCTTCAGGCCTTGCTGATCGGTGGCGCGATCATGCTGGCCATCAGGTTCTTCCGCTCGCAATCCGCGCGCGGCCCCGCGCCGGCGCTCGCAGGTGCCGGCAATGCCCAGGCTTCGCGATTTGAGAACCGCTCAACGGCAGGGCAGCAGACTGCAGGCTCCTTCACAATTCCCGGTTTCAGCGGCGGTTCAGGTGGAGGCTCTCCGGCCGCCGCCTCCGAGGAGATCACGCTGGCCCAGACGGATCTCGACGCATTCCAGCAGCTGCTGACCGATGTCCAGGAAGCATTCGGGCGCGAAGACCATGCCGCTCTGCGCCGGGCGGTTACACCCGAAATGGTATCCTATCTTTCGGAAGAGTTGGCCGACAATGCCCAGAAAGGTCTCAGGAACGAGGTGACTGATATCACCTTGCTGCAGGCCGACATCGCGGAAAGCTGGCGCGAGGATGAGCGCGACTACGCCACAGCCGCCTTGCGCTACGAATCTCGTGACGTGACGCGCGAACGGGCCAGCGGCAAAATCGTCGCGGGCGACGATGATCATCCGACAGAGACGACCGAGCTGTGGACTTTCGTGCGTGAGAATGGATCGAACTGGAAGCTCTCGGCAATACAACAGGCTTGAGCCTCGGGCGATTTTTGTGGGCGTTCAGCGCACGATCTTGACGCACATCGGCGTGCCGATCTCGATGGCGCGCCCGGTGTCGGTCAGTATGCCGCTGTCGGCGTCGCGGGCGAAGATCGAAATGCGGTCGCCATTCTGGTTGGCGGAAAACAGATGGCCGCCTGACGGCGTCAGCGCCAGGTTACGCGGGGTCGCGCCGCCGCAAGGGATATAGCTGACGAGGCTGAGCGACCCTGTCTGCTGGTCGACCGCCATGATGACGACGCTGTCATGGCCGCGGTTGGAGCCGTAGACAAAACGGCCATCCGGTGAGATCTGGATATCGGCGCAGTGGTTGCTGTCGCGTGCCTCGGCCGGCACCGCCGGCTTTGCGTCGATGATCGAGAGCTTGCCGGTGGCTTCGTCCAGCGCCATCGACACGATGGTCGAATCCAGTTCGTTCATGACGAAGACGAAGCGTCCGTTCGGATGCAGTGCGAGGTGGCGTGGACCGGCGCCGGATGGCAAAGCGGATTCGGTTAGCTTGGCCAGATTGCCCTCGCGCTCGATCCGGTAAGACACCAGCCGGTCGATGCCGAGGTCGGCGACGATGGCTGTTCCCCCGCCGATGGTTTCGGTGACGCTGTGCGCATGCGAGCGTTCCTGCCGCGCCACATTCGGGCCGCTGCCCTCATGCGAAACGCTGGCGAGCGGCGCCGACAAGGCGCCGTTCTCTTCGAAGCCATAGACAGCCACCGCGCGATCCGGGCCGCCCTCGCCCATGCCGTAATTGGCGACCAGCAGTTTTGTCCCGTCGCGGGTGATGGTGTTGTGGGCGGCTATGCTGCCGAGCGACGGTTGCTTGTTCAGATAAATGAGCGTCCCCGAAGCTCGATCGAAGCTGTAAGCTGAGACGGTGCCCTCGCGCCAGGTGAACACTTCCGAGTTGGCGTAGATCCGCGAGCCGTCCGGTGTCACCGAGAGGAAGGTCGGATTGTCGACGTCGTTGGTCTCGGCCAGTTTTCGTGTTTCCAGCGTCGTCTCGTCAAAGCTGTAGACGCTGAGGCCGACGCCCCGAGCGCCCTGAAAATACGGCGCCTCGCGGTTCAGGCTGCCGACAAAGACCAGACAATTCTCGCGCATGATTTCCTCCCCTACCCGCCTGCGCTTTGGCGCGCGGGAGCAGCCAAAATTTCGCCTGTTCACGCTTGCAACGCAACCCCATATGTGAAAATACTATTTACAAAAGAAGATTGACGGGAGGAGACGTCTTGTATTTCGACGCCTTGATGCGTTTTCCGACAGCTGTGACG
>NZ_RZRR01000423.1:0-4651 GCF_003998555.1 Mesorhizobium sp. M7A.F.Ca.CA.002.09.1.1
GTCACGAACCCACGGTCGATCGATTTGGTTGCGGCGCTGCCAGATCTCGGCCAGAGGAGGCCTCGTGGCGCATGAGGAAACGCTCTATGGCGCGGATGATGGCGATCAACAGCAGATTGATCACAAGGTAGAGCACGCCGGCAATGGCGAAGATCTCGAAGATTGCGAAGGTCTGGCTCATCAGCCGCTTGGCGTAGCCGGTGATCTCGAGCACCGTGATCGTCGAGGCAAGGCTGGTCCCCTTGACGACCAGGATGAGCTCATTGCCATAGGCCGGCAGCGCCTGGCGGATGGCGAGCGGAAACTCGATGCGCCGGAACCGCAGCATGCGCGACATGCCGCATGCCTGCGCCGCTTCGACGAGGCCAACCGGAACCGACATCAATCCGCCGCGCAGGATCTCCGACGTGTAGGCAGCCGTGTTCAGCGCAAGCGCCAGCACGGCGCAGCGCGCGCCGTCGCTGATCAACCACCACAAAGCTGCGTTGTCCTTGATCGAGGAAAGTTGGCCAAGCCCGTAATAGAACAGGAAAATCTGCACCAGCAGTGGCGTCCCGCGAAAGACATTGGAATAATATTTGGCAAAGCCTGACAGGAAGCGGTTCGACGACAGTCGCATCAGCGCCAAACCGAGGCCCAGATTGAAGCCGATCAGCACCGAGACGAACGTTAGTGCCGCTGTGACCCACAGGCCCTTGAGCAGGACGGGAACCGCTAGCTGGATGAGATCCATCATAACTACTTTCTCGTCCTCACCCTGAGCAGGCGTTCGATGCCGTCGAACCCGGCCTGGCTGACGAGCGTAATGGCCAGATAAACCACAGCCGCGATCAGGTAGAAGATGAACGGGTGGCGGGTGGAATTGGCGCCAATGAAAGAAATGCGCATCAGCTCCTGAAGGCCGACCACCGAGACCAGGGCCGTGTCCTTGATCGTGGTCTGCCAGACGTTGTTGATTCCGGGAACCGCGATGCGCAGCATCTGCGGCGCGATGATGCGGCGAAAGATCCGGCCGCCCGATAGCCCGAGCGCGCGCGCGGCCTCGATATGCCCATTGGGGATCGCGCCCAGGGCCCCGCGCACGACCTCGGTCGAATAGGCGCCGGAGATCGCGCCGATGGCGATGACCGCGATGACGAACGCATAGCCGCTCTCCGCGACCCCGGCATAGCCGAAAGCGGTCACGACCTTGGTCACGAATTCAACCGAACTGAAAAACAGGAGGTAGATGATGAGCAGCTCGGGCACGCCGCGCACCAGCGAGGTATAGGCATCAACGAGCAGCGAGAGCGGAAATATCCGGGCCCATTTGATCAAGCCGCAGACAATGCCGATCACCAGCCCGGCCGCCATGCTGACGAGACCCACCAGGATCGTTATCGACGCGCCACGCAGGATGGCGGTCACCCAACCCGCTTCCCAAACCTGCCAGAGACCGAATTCCATCTGAGTTGCCCTAGTCTTGTCGTGCCAATGAAGTGCATGCGCCCGGAGCTCCGGGCGCATGCGAGGGTTCCAAGGCGTTATTTGCAGGGCCGGGAAATGTCCGTCTTGAACCATTTCTCGCTTGCCTTGCCGACCGAGCCGTCCGCGATCAGCTCGCAAAGCGCCTTGTCGATCTTGACCTTGAGTTCGGTGTTGTCCTGCGCGATGCCGACGCCGATGCCTTCGCCAAGCGTCGGGTCGTATGTGCTCTTGATCTCAACACCGACCAGTTGGAAGTTCTTGCCGTCAGGCTTGTCCAGAAAATCCTGCAAGGCGGATTGATCGGCGAAAGCCGTGTCGATACGGCCGCTCGCCAGGTCGATCTGCATCTGGTCAAGCGTGTCGTAGGTTTTCAGGTCGGCATTCGGTGCACGCTTCTCGAGGAAATGCGCGTGGGTCGTGCCAGCCTGCACGCCGACCTTCTTGCCGTCGAGCGACTTCAGCAGCGTGTCGACGTCGGTGATCGCGGCCAGATCAGACCCCTTGGCCGCGACGAACATGTTGGCCAGTTCGGCATAGCCGACGCTGAAATTGATCTCCTTCTTGCGATCGGCGGTGATCGACATGCCCGAGATGATGACGTCGAAGCGCTTGGCCTTCAGCGCCGGGATCAACCCGTCGAACGCCTGCACGACAAAATGGCAGGTCACCGCGAGTTTGGTGCACAGCAACGCGCCGACATCGGCGTCGAAACCGGTGACGTTGCCATTGGCGTCGGACATGCTCCATGGCGGGTAGGCGCCTTCCGTTCCGATGGACAACTCGCCTTCGGCCGCCAATGCGCTTCCCATGCTTCCCGCGAGACATGCGAGCAGCGTCAAGACTTTCAGTTTCATATCAGTTCCCCTTGTTGTTGGTCTTCATTGCCGTTGTCCGGTGCGAACCGGACGCTTCGAGAATGCTTCCCTCACAGTGTCCGAGCCAGGAATTGGCGCAGACGCTCCGAGCGCGGGCTGCCGAACAGCTCCGCGGGCGCACCCTCTTCCTCCACCTTTCCCTGGTGGAGAAACAGAACCTTGTGGGAGACCTCGCGCGCGAACTGCATCTCGTGCGTTACGAGGATCATGGTGTTGCCTTCCTCCGCCAGTTGACGGATCACGCGCAGCACCTCGCCGACCAACTCGGGATCGAGCGCCGATGTCGGTTCGTCGAAGAGGATGACTTTGGGACGCATCGCGAGCGTTCGGGCGATCGCGGCGCGTTGCTGCTGGCCGCCTGATAACTGGCCCGGATAATGAGCGTGCTTGTCGGCGAGCCCGACCTTCTTCAACAAAGCGTGCGCATGTTGGATGGCCTTCTCGCGGGGCTCCTTCAAGACGTGCCGGGGCGCTTCGATGATGTTCTCCGCCACAGTCATGTGCGGCCACAGATTGAAGTTCTGGAACACCATGCCGACGCGGGCGCGGATGCGTTCGACCTGCGCCATATCGGCTGGCCCAAGACGGCCGCTCGACAGCGGCTTCATCTTGATCACCTCGCCATCGATGGCGACCTTGCCGCCATCCGGCTGCTCCAGAAGATTGATGCAACGCAGGAACGTGCTCTTGCCCGAGCCCGACGAGCCGATCATGGAAATGACCTCACCGGCATGGGCGGTGAGATTGACGCCCTTCAACACCAAAAGCGAGCCGAAGCTCTTGTGAAGCTCGTCGATCTGCACGGCCGGCGTGGTGATCTTTGCCTTGTCAGCGGGCGCCGGATCGGCCGCGACGGCAGGAAGGGTTGGCGGCGTCTGTTCGCTGCTGGTGTCCTGGGTTATCTCGACGGTTCGCAGGTCCGCCAGCGCACGATCGAAATAGCGCAGGCTGCTGGACAGGCAGGTGCGTTGCCAGTCTGGGTCATCCGGGATGAAGGCGCAACGCAGAGTGTCGCGGATCCGCTTGCCCAACGGCGAATCGAGCTTGCCGAACAGATGCAGCCAGTTGTCGGCCTGGACCGCTTCCATGACAGCCGGCCCGTCCAACGTGCCGCATTCAACGACAAGCGGCAGCACGCGCGCGTTCGGCATTGCCTTGCGGACGGCATCGGAGACATAGCCGGTCGCCGTTGCCGTGATGCCGGTATCGGTCTTGGCGCCCTGGCCTGTCAGGACTGTCGCCAGCGCCGGCCCGAAGATGGATTTGCCCCAGGCAAGGCCGTCATGCTCGGAACTCGCCACAGAAAGCAGAGCCGGATAACCGTAAGGCCCGGCGCCGGTATGCAGGTCGAAGACGATGGCCTGGCGCGCCGCGCCGGCAAAGGTCTTCAGAATTTCGTTCAAGGTGCGGTTCGACCAGACCGGGCCGCCACCGCCGTAGAACATGCCGTCGGCGAACTCATACTGGCCGGCTTCGACGATCGCCGCCAGCCCGGCATGCCCAAGCCTTTTGCGCGCCACGGCGAGCTTCTCGTCGGCCGCTATGCGGTCCGGTCCCTCCCACTCGCGATACGCCATGGCGTCGTGCAGGCCGGCATAACCGTTGTTGACGGGAGCACTTGAAGACCAGTCGATGAAGTTGCGGTTGAGGTCGACATTGTCCTCGTTGACGCGCCGCGACCAAGCCGTACCCCAGGGATTGATGAGGTGAATGGCAAGGATGGCTGTGTCGCCGGGCAGGCGCCGCAGGTGCTTCTGGCCGAGCCACGCGGTCTGGCAAGTCGAGCCGAACGGGCCCTCGACACCATGCGTACCGGAGATGAGCACGATCAGCTTGCGCGCATCGCGGCGGCCAAGCAGCGCCACATCCGTCGCCAGCGTCTCGCCATCCGGGCCGTTCAGCGGATGAACATATTCAGACAGTTCCGCGCCGGCCCGCTCGGCGGCTTCGCGAAATCTCCTGCGAAGGACGGCGAAATCACGGGCATAGGCGGGGGCTGGCTCATCATGGCGCATGGTCGATCCCACCGGATCGCTGGCGGTTGCGGTCAATCCGTTCATTCCCTGTCGTTCCACCGTGGGGCTATTCATCGTTGTGATGGCTCGTGTTCTGAGGTGGCAATCGGCGCTCATTGCCGGAAAGGAGCGGCCTGGAGGACCGGACAAACCAGGCGTCGGAGGGAAGCACCTTGTCGGGGTTCATGATCGACTGATCGTCCAGCGCTCGTTTCACCCGCTCCATCGCGGCGAGCTTCGTCGGGTCAACCGTCGCCAGCAGCGAATGGATGCGCTTGGACCCAACACCGTGCT
>NZ_RZRR01000424.1:0-4632 GCF_003998555.1 Mesorhizobium sp. M7A.F.Ca.CA.002.09.1.1
GATCAGTGGCCGCCCGCGCAATTGCCGGACACGCCGCTGGTGATCGTCGCCAATCATCCGTTCGGCATCGGTGACGGTATCGCCGTGCTGTCGCTGGCCGAGCAGCTCGGCCGTCCGTTCCGGGTGATGATCCACAAGGATCTGCTCAAGATCCGCGAGATGGAGCCTTATTCGCTGCCGATCGACTTTTCGGAGACCAAGGATGCGCTGAAGAACAACATGGCCGTGCGCCATGAAGCGGTGCGCCTGTTGAAAGAGGGCGTCACCATCGTGGTATTTCCGGCCGGCGGTGTCGCCACCGCGCCAAAGGGTTTTGGCCGGGCGCGCGATCTGCCGTGGAAGATGTTTCCGGCCCGCCTCGTCCAGGACGCCAGGGCGTCGGTCATCCCGATGCATTTTTCCGGGCAGAACGGCAGGCTGTTCCATCTTGTCAGCGGGCCGATGAACATGGCCGAGCGCGACGGCCGGGTGGCCAAGTTCGTCGGCAAGGCCTCGCTGACGCTGCGCACATCGCTGCTCATCCACGAATTCGCGCGGCTGTCGGGCAAGGCGATCGACGTGCGCGTCGGCGATGTGCTGAGCTGGAGCGAACTGGAGCCGTTGCGCGACCGCAAGGCCTTGCTCGACCGCCTCCATCGCGGCGTGTTCGACCTGGCGCCAGCTTTGCCACGCCGCCGGATCCCGTTCCTGCCGGCGCGGACCGAACTGGCGGCTTGAACAATAAACGTCCGGCTCACAGGGCCGAGTCTTGGCTGGCCGTTGAGAAAAATAGTATGACACTGTAATGTCATGCGCTATATTAGGGCAAGGAAAGAGCTTGCCATGAGAACCAGCAAACCGATCACCGTGACCCTCGGCCGCCAGCAGGCCAGCGTTGACGTACGCCTGGCGTCGGGTGCCTACGACTCCGCCAGCGAGGTGATGCGCGCCGCGCTGCGCGCCCTCGACCGCGAAGAGCAGACCATCACCGCGATTATGCGCGCCAAGGTCCAGGAAGCCCTTGACGACCCGCGTCCGGACATCCCGGCAGAAGACGTCTTCAAAGCGCTGCGCGCCCATCATGCGGACCGCATGAAGGCCTCCAAGCTTGACACATAAGGTCGTCTTCAGACCGGCGGCTCAAGCCGACCTCTTCGCCATCTACGACTACATCGAAAACGACAGCGGGAGCAGACGTGCCGACGACTATGTCGACCGCATAGAGGCCGCGTGCATGGCGCTGTCCAACTTCCCGGAGCGCGGGACCGTGCGCGACACTGTTGGCCCCGGCGTCCGCATCGTCGGCTTTGAACGCCGCGTGTCGATCGTTTTCCGGGTCGACGGTGACACCGTGGTCATCCTGCGCGTGCTCTACGGCGGACAGGATTATCCTGCTGGTTCAGAGGATGACGCAGACACCTGATTCTTCTGGTGGATTGCGAACTAATCCGCGCCTTCTTCAGGATCCATCGCCGCGGCCTCGGTGGCCAGAACCTCGATTTCCTGGTTCTGCCCGGCCACGACCGTAAAATCCTTCTGGTAGATGCGGTCGCGGTTCTTGGCGATGATGGTGTAGTCGCCCTCGGCCAGCACCATCGAGGCGAAAGCGCCGACGGTTTCCTTGATCGGATCGCCGGACTCGTTGAGCAGTGACCAGGACGTGTCGGCGATCGCCTCGCCACCGGTTTCGCGCACCAGCTTCATCGTGATCTCGGCGGCGTGATGCTCGACGGTGGCTTCGGTCAGCTTGCCGGCCTCGACGCGGATGTCGGAGCGAATGACTGCATTGACCGCGCCATAGGTCGAGACGACATGGTAGATGCCGGCGTTGAGCCGCACGACGCTGTTGGGCTCGACATCGGGAATGATCAGCGCGCGGTCGCCATTGGCCTCGGCAGTGCCCTCGTAGATCGAAAAGCGCAGCTTCTTCGGTGGAATGCGCACGCCGCCGGACAGCACGGCGTCGAGCTTGAGGCCGCCGGCATCGAGCACGAGGCTTTCGCGCTTGGCGTCCTTGCCGACAGTGATGCGTTTGGTGGCGCCGGCCCGGCCGTAGGAGGCGTGAACCAGATAGCTGCCGGGCTCGAGCTGGAAGACGGCGGTGCCGCCATGCGAGGAGGCGACCATCGGCAATTTGCCGTTGACGGCTTCCGGCTTGAAGACCCGCCAGACGATGCCGCGCGTGATGTCGGAACCCTTGTCGGTCAACTGGGCAGAGAGTGTGATGGCACCGCCGCCGCTCAGCGCCAGTGACGTCTCGCCTTTCGGCGTCGCGTAGCTCGAAATTCCCGGAAGCTTCAGGTCGCTGACACCGTCGACATTCTGCGCCATGGCGAACGAAACCGGCGCCATGAACAGCAGGGCGCCGAGCCAGACCAGGAAAAGACGGACAGTCCCCTCAAACATGCCTTGCGTTGAAGCCCATGGCGGTGGCAATTTCAAGGCTTAAGAGTCCGACCGATACGACTCTTCCGTCCGGCGTATCCCGCGCCAATGCCCGAGCCGCCCGAATCCCCGATGGTGCGCTTCAGCTCAAAACAGAATGTCCAGGAGACTTGCGCCCATGGCGTCGCCGATCATCGACTTCCTGCTGACCCGAAACTCCGCACCGATTCCAGATCTGAAGGAGCCGGCGCCGAGCGATGCGGAGATCGCGACAATGATCACTGCTGCCTCCCGGGTGCCCGATCATGGCCGGTTGGAGCCCTGGCGCTTCATCCTCTACCGTGGCGACGCCCGCGTCGAGATCGGCAGGCAACTGGCAGCACTTGCCGAGCAGCGGGAGGGCCCATTGACGGAGGGCCGCCGCAATCAGGAACTGGCGCGGTTCTCGCGCGCACCGCTGGTGATCGGCGTCGTATCTGTCCCCAGGGAGAATCCAAAAATCCCGCAATGGGAAATGTTCCTGTCGGGCGGCATGGCGGCGATGAACCTGATGATATCAGCCAACGCGCTGGGCTTTGGCACCAACATGATCAGCAACTGGTATTCGGATGTGCCGGAGGGCAGGGCACTGCTGGGGCTGGCGCCGCAGGAGCGGGTCATCGGCTTCATCCATATCGGCTCCTATGCCGGCCCGGCGCCGGAGCGGCCCCGGCCCGATCCGGCAAAGCTGTACAGTGACTATTCGGGGCCGTGGGTCGGCTGAATGTTCTACGAGCCTTCAAAGGGCCACGGCCTGCCGCACGACCCTTCGAAGGCGATCGTGGCGCCGCGTCCGATCGGCTGGATTTCGACACTGAACAGGGCTGGTGAGATCAACCTCGCGCCGTATTCCTACTTCAATGCCGTTTCGACGCGGCCTTTCATCGTCTGGTTCTCCTCCGAAGGCGAGAAGGACAGCGCCTCCTTCGCCCAGGAAACCGGCGAGTTCGTGGCCAATCTGGTCAGCCGCGATCTCGCGGAGAAGATGAACCGCACGTCGGTCAATGCTCCGCGCGGCGTCAATGAGTTCGTCTATGCCGATCTTGCCATGGCGCCGTCGCGCCTGGTCGCCCCGCCGCGCGTGGCGGCAGCGCCGGCCGCGCTCGAATGCCGGGTGACTGAAGTTTTTCGGCCAAAGGCCCTGGACGGGTCGCCGACAAGTGCCGTTATCGTCGCCGGTGAAGTGGTCGGCGTGCATATCGACGACGCCTTCCTGACGGACGGCCTGTTCGACATCACCAAGGCCGGCAATGTCGCTCGTCTCGGCTATATGGACTATGCCAGCGTCGACGAGGTGTTTTCGATGCGCCGGCCGCGCTGGGACAAGGACTAGATATCAGGCTCGGCCAGCTACCGCGCCTTGCCGGAACTCGTTCGCCGCCTGGCGGTCATGACGGTGCGCACATAGCCGGGCTCGCCGATCCGAATGCTTCCATCGGGCAGGCCCAGTATGCGGTCGAGGGCGATCTCGTAGAGCCTGACGCGTTTCTCCAGGACTTCGATCGCGGCCTCCATGTCGGCGTCGCTGCCGCCGGCAATGGCCTTGGCGACGACATCACGCGTGGCCATGCCGAATTGCATGACGATGTCGGCGACACCTTCCGGATCGAAGGTCCTGAAGGTGCCGTCTTCGATTCCTTGCCTGATGACCTTGACCAGCAGCGGTGAAAACGACGCGCTGGCGGCCAGATTGATACGGTGGAAAAGCACCAGATTCTCAGGCCGGAACATCGTCTCGAAAAGAGCCCAAGCTTCCGGCGCGGTTTCGATCTTGGCCCGCCGCGACTGGCTGAGCAGGCCATTCAGGCGGCCAAGCGGGTCGAGGCCGGGATCGTGGAGTATGTCCTGGACCCCAGCCAGTGCCTGTTTTGCAAAGCGATCGGCCAATGCCTCCAGGAGAGCCTCCTTGGAGGGGAAGTAATGATAGAAAGCACCCTTCGAGATGCCGGCGGACGCAATCACGTCATTGAGGCTCGCTTTGTCATAGCCTTGGGTCAGGAACAGGGTCTGGGCATGATCCAGAAGTTCTTCTCGCCTGAGTTCTGGATGCTTGATGACACGGGGCATGACGAACTTTCTGCACGTGATGGCTGCTCCCGTCCAGTCCCGACGTCGGCAGCCAGGGCAACGGATTTCGGGTTAACGGGTCCCTTCGGAGTCTCCGCTTGCGCGTTGGCTGACGGAGCATCAAACGAAAAACCCGCCTGTGCGGCGGGTCACTGGCGCAAA
>NZ_RZRR01000425.1:0-4626 GCF_003998555.1 Mesorhizobium sp. M7A.F.Ca.CA.002.09.1.1
CCAAACGCGCCGAGCGCGAGACGGTTTCGCGCATGCGTTCCAAGCCGGCCGACAGGAATTGAGGCGTGGATTTTCGTTCGGGTTGGCCGGCCCTCGACCAGGTCCGCTTGACAGGAGCGCGGCCGGCGATGACGCTGCCGCAATCGAACTTTGCGGAGGGAGGCCGTGACCATGAAGAAGATCTATGAAAAGCCGATGCTGCTCAAACGGCAGAAACTCTCCGCCGTGACGGCGCAGCAAGCCACTTCAGGAGTGACCGGTCCGATCGGCCCGACAGGCTGACGCCTCACGGTGTTCGATGAAGGTAGCATTGGACGCGCCCGCGGGTCGGCGGCGAGACGGCAGTCGCTCAAGGCGCAGCATCAGTGTTTATGGCTGCTCTTCGCTCTGCGGGCAACCGCTTCCATAAAAGAGCGGGCGGCAGCGTCACAGGCTGTTCTGGACGGTCCATTCGCGGACAGCACGACCTCCGCGGCCTTCCGCGACATGCCGTATTTCCGGGCGAAGACCGCAGCGTCGTAAGGTTCGTTTTCGGCCGGTGCCGCGGACGTGATCCTGGCCTTGGTCATTGGCGGGTCCGCCTGAAACTCTCAAGCAACTCGCCTTCATTGCGGCAGCCATTCTGGAACAGCGAAAACACCGTGGCTGCCAGAAGCTGCACGTCCGACTCCCCCGACATGCGATCAAATTTGCGCTCCAGGCAGACCCGATCGAAGACGCGCTGGCACAGTTGCAGATCGGAAGGATGGAGACCGGGATTGCGCTTACGAAGGCTCGACATAAGAAGCCCCTTTCGGAGCAGCGGCCACTTTTGATGCATGTCGTCCAAAAGTGACCTCGGCTTTGGGAGAACGACATGCATAAACAAAGACCCTAAAGCGCATCGCATAAATCGGATCAAACGCGATGCGCTTTAGACGCTGTGGGTCAAAAAATGAAATCGGGCTGAGCAAGAGTCAACATCGGCCTTCATCACAGTAACTATCGTACAATTCTCCCCCCGGTCCTCCCCCTTCTTCGAACGGTCCCCAGGCCCAGCGCGACATGGCGCTTTTCATTGGCCAGCGGATTTTATCGGCGTGATCCGGCGCTCTCATGAAATATGTCGGTTTTGTACCAAATGGCGTTTGGTACGTTTCCGACACTAACATTCAGGCCGATCTTTTCATATGCGAACAGGCGTTGGGGGGCGCCGTGCTTCGAATTTCATATCGCATTGATATCTTTCTGCGTTCAGAGCCCCTATACATAGGCCATCGTCCTCACGTTTTTACGGGCACGGACGGCTGGGAGATTGGATGGCTCTTGCCCTGCATTGGGCCACGCCATGTCTGATCCCAACAAAAACTCTGATCCCGACAAAAAACCCAATCCCGACGGGAACCATCCGTACCGAAACCAATTGCTGCGGCGCATGCCTGCGGATGATCTGGCGTTGCTCGAGCCGCACATGCAGCGCTGCGACTTGCCATTGCGCATGATGCTGGTGACCCCGAATGTTCCGATCGAGGCCGTCTACTTCATCGAACAGGGCATTGGTTCGGTGGTCGCCAGCACGGCAAGCGGCCAAGAGGCCGAAGTGGGCTTCATCGGCTTCGAAGGCATGACGGGATACTCCCTGGTGATGGGCGACGACCGTGCGCCGCATGCCTGTTTTGTCCAACTCGAAGGCGAAGCGATCCGCATCGAAGCCGGCGCTTTCAAGGCAGCTTTGGAGGCAAGTACGACCTTGCGCATGTTCCTGCTGCGCTTCGTCAACGCACTACAAACCCAGGCCGGCTGCACCGCGCTCGTCAACGCGCGGCTGAAGCTCGAGGAGCGGCTGGCGCGATGGTTGCTCATGTGCGACGACCGGGTGCCCGGCGAACATCTCGCCATCACCCACGAATTCCTGGCCATCATGCTTGGTGTCAGGCGGCCAGGCGTCACCGTCGCGCTTCAATTGCTCGAAGGCCGCGCGTTGATTCGCTCGAAACGGGGCGAGATCGTCATTCGCGACCGCGCCGGGCTGCTGGAACTCGCCAATGGCAGTTACGGCGAAGCCGAGGCCGAATATGCAAGGCTGATCGGCGAGATCGGCGCGGCCTGATCAGGAGCGGCTGCCGCCGGCATCCGGCTTGCCCGATGTCGCTTTGCCGGGCGGTGCCGCACCGCCTTTTATGGGCCCATCCCTGCCGATCGGCCCATCCCTGCCGATCGGCCCATCCCTGCCGATCGGCTCATCCTTGCCGATCGGCAAGCCGGCATGCTCCAGGCTTGCAAGCTTGCACTTCGTCTGCTCGGCCGCCGCTCCGACAAGGCAATCAATGGTGAACATGGCACCGGCGTGATCGCTTGCCGCGACCGCCTGGCGGATTTTCGTCAATTGCGCCTGCGTGTAGTCCAGAAGCTCGACCAGGTCGGTATGATCCAAACCGCCCTCCATTACAGGATGTCGAGAGGCCGATCCGAGGTCGCTCTTGCCACCGAAATACGCCCATTTACGCGGCTTGCATAGCCGGACTGTCAGAATCGTACAGCCTACGCTCTACGGGATCGTTGCCTATTGGCCAAAGGTCCATCTTCGCGCCAGCGCCACGGCATGCAAGTGTATATAAGCTATCGCTTGAATACTGGTCCGTACGTCTGTCGGGGAGATGTCGTGCCAATTCGCGAGAATCTCGCCGCCAATCTCAGGCGGCTGGTCCAGCGCCATGCTTCCGTCAGCGCGGTGTGCCGTGAGCTTGGCATCAATCGCACCCAGTTCGAGCGCTATCTGCAAGGCAAGGCGGTGCCCAACAAAACCACCGCCAGGCTGATCTGCGATTATTTCAAGATCGACGAAAACGAGCTGTATCGCGAGCCGGCTATTCCCGCAGCCAACGGCGACGGCAATGCATCGCTGCGCGAGGCACTGTACGAAAACATGGTGCGGCCGCCGTCGCCCGCCATCGCCGGCGGCACTTATTTCACCTATTTTTCGGTCCCCGGCCGCCCCGACCTTCTGATGCGCTCGGTCACCTTCCTGCGACGTGAGGCCGAGCTGGTCACCTTCAGGCGGGTGACGCGGTGGGCCCCGGGCGATGGCCAGGGTGGCGCCAGAATGCCCGGCAACCACTACGGCGTAGCGATCTCGCGCCTGAACTGGATCTATTTCACAGGCATCAACCGCCGCCAGACAAGCGAGCCCTCGATCATGACCGTACAGTGGGCTCCCATCTCCGAACCGGTTCTGGTCGGCAGGGCGATCGTCCTCACAGGATCGGGGCCGGCCTTTGTGCCGGTCATCATGCGGCAGGACGTCACCAGGGTCAGCATGAAGCGGGCGTTGCAGATGGCCCATATCGTCAGCCTCGACGACCCCAGCGTCGATCGACTGGTGGTCAGTCTCGCACGAGAGACCCGATAAACTCGCCTCCTACGGGAAAAATCGGGGAAAGTTTCAAGTTTTTCGGCTATATTTTTCCTCGTTTCGGCTTTTTTACGCAAAAAATGCCGGAACTTTCACCCAAACCTGTCGTTTTCCAATGGATCGTTGCTTCGACGATCCCAAAGCAATAGGAGAGTACCCATGAACATCAAGATGATCTGCTTGGGCGCCATGGCACTTTCGATGGTCGGCGGCGCGGCGTTTGCCAAAACGTCGGCTCTCGACGATCCAGCCAAGATGCAGCCCTTCTACACCGATAGCAGCATGAAGACGATGGTCAGCAACGACGACTTCGTGAAAGCCTGGAAGGCCCTTACGCCGGACGACCAGACCGCGATGATGAAGGCCTGCGAGGACGAGGCGAAGGACGCCACTGCGGCCAACAGCCATCCCGAATTCTGCAGCAGCGTGAAAGCGAACGGCGGCAGCAAGTAGCAGTCCAGCAACCCGAATGAGAAACAGCCCCGCGCGGGGCTGTTTTGCGTCTGCCGCAGGTGTGCAGACAAGCCAGCCACGCAAGGATCGGGCCCGGCCGGCACCCGGCCCATCTCCCCATTTCTGCCATGTTGCACTGCGATAATTTGTTGCATTGCGATATCGGCCTGCACCGCCGACATTGCACAGGGGCTGGGCTTGCACGAGGGAGCCGTCGTGGCAGCATCGTTCCGGCCGGACATACAAGGATTGCGCGCGCTCGCCGTCGGCGGCGTCGTCGCCTACCATTTCGGCCTCACCGCGCTCCCCGGCGGCTTTGCCGGCGTCGACATCTTCTTCGTCATCTCGGGCTGGCTGATATCGACCCATCTCATGCAGGAGATCGGCGAGACCGGCCGGCTCGACCTCTGGCGCTTCTATGCCAGGCGCGCGCGGCGGCTCCTGCCGGCAGCTTTGTTCGTCATCCTGGTCACGCTGGCCGCCGGCTACTTCATCCTGGCGCCGCAGGAGCAGGCGCTCTATTCGCGCGGCGCCATGTTTGCCTCCGCCTATGCCATCAATCTGTGGCTGCTGCGCTGGTCGTTCGACTATTTCGCCGCCGACGCCACCAGCAATCCCTTCATCCACTTCTGGTCGCTGTCGGTGGAGGAGCAGTTCTATCTGGCCTGGCCGGCGCTGCTTCTGCTGGCCGCCTGGCTGCGGCCGGGCCGGCGAACGGCCGCAGCCATGATCGGCGTGGTCGGCCTCGCCTCCTTCGCCGCCTGCCTGTGGCTGACCAGCGC
>NZ_RZRR01000426.1:0-4614 GCF_003998555.1 Mesorhizobium sp. M7A.F.Ca.CA.002.09.1.1
GAGACAGTGCTTGTGGTGGCCGCCACGACCGGCGCCAGCGCCTGGATTCTCAAAGAGATCACCGACGAATTCGTAGTCTTCAAGCGGATTGACCGGGTCAACCTGATTGCGGGCGGGGTCGCCACGATCTTCATCCTCAAGGGCCTCGCCAACTTCATTCAGGCCTATTTCATGAGCCGTGTCGGCAACGCCATCATCGCCGACCGCCAGCGCAAGATCTACGACCGCATCCTGGCGCAAGGCATCGAATTCTACCATTCGACCTCGTCGTCCGACCTGATCACACGCATGACCAACAATGCGCAGGCGGCACGCAACGTGCTCGACCTCGTTGTCACGTCCTATGTGCGCGATCTGTTGTCGCTGGTCGTCCTGGTAGGAGTCATGGTCTGGCAGCAGCCAGCCTTGTCTATAATCTGCTTCGTCGTCGGCCCCTTGGCTATCTACGGGGTCAACCGCATCCTGAAACGTGTTCGCAAGTTCGCCGCGATGGAGTTTCGCTCGGTCGGCCAGATCGTGCAGGTGATGCAGGAAACGGCAATCGGCGTGCGCGTCGTCAAATCCTTCAACCTCGAAGGCGCGATGCGCAACCGCATGTACAAGGCCGTGTCGGACGTCGAGAACCGGGCCAATAACATCGCGACGCTGGAGGCTGCGACAAGCCCGGTGATGGAGACGCTGGCCGGGCTGGCTATTGCCGGGGCCATCTTCGTCAGCGGCTTCCTGGTCTTGCAGGGCGGCCAGATGCCGGGAAACATCATGGCCTTCATCGGGGCGCTCCTGTTTGCCTATGAGCCGGCAAAGCGCCTTGCGCGCGTACGCATATCGCTGGAAAGCGGCATTGTCGGCGTGCGCATGATGTTCGAGCTCGCCGACCAGCCGCTCACTCTGGTCGAGAAGCCGGACGCGAAGCCGCTTCTGGCCGGACCGGGCGAGATCCGGTTCGACGCCGTCGACTTCGCTTATCAGAAAGGGCCGCCGGTGCTGGACAGGTTCGATCTGACGCTTGCGCCCGGCAAGATGACGGCGCTGGTCGGGCCTTCCGGCGGCGGCAAGTCGACGATTCTAAACCTGATCATGCGCATGTATGATCCGCAGAGCGGCAGGGTGCTGTTCGACGGTCAGGATATTTCCCATGCGACGCTCGCATCGCTGCGGGAAAAGATCGCCTATGTCAGCCAGGATACGTTCCTGTTTGCCGGCACCATCATGCACAACATCCGGCTTGGGCGCGAGGGTGCGACCGACGATGAGGTGATCGCCGCCGCCAAGGCGGCCAACGCGCATGACTTCATCAGCGCGCAGGCGAAAGGCTACGAGACGGATGTCGGCGAGAATGGCGGCCTACTGTCGGGCGGCCAGCGCCAACGGATCTCGATCGCACGCGCCATGCTGCGCAATGCGGAGATCCTGCTGCTGGACGAAGCGACCAGCGCGCTCGACGCCGAATCGGAAGCGCTGTTCCGCGACGCGCTGCAGCAATTGACGGAAGGCCGCACGACGATCGTCATCGCGCACCGTCTGTCGACCGTGCACCAGGCCGACACAATCGTGGTGCTCGAAGCCGGCAAGGTGGTGGAAAGCGGCCCGCACAAGGCCTTGCTCAAGCAGGGCGGGCTCTATCAGAAGCTCTATGAGTATCAGTTGATGCCGTAGCACTTCTCTTCCCTTCCCCCCCCTTGTGGGGGAAGGTGGATCGGCGCGCGGCGCCGAGACGGATGAGGGGTGTTCCAGCGGAGTGAGACGTCGGTGTTCTCTGGACCACCCCTCATCCGTCGCCTGCGGCGACATCTTCTCCCACAGGGGAGAAGGAAGAAACCTCACTCCGGCACAAACCTCACCGCGCCCTTGGCCGCGCTGGTGGCCATGGCGGCATAGGCGCGCAAGGCGGTCGTCACCTTGCGCTTGCGCTTTTCCTCAGGCTTCCAGGCCAGGGCGCCCCTGGCCTCCATCGCCGCCCGGCGCGCAGCGAGTTCCGCCTCATCGACAGCCAGGCGGATGCTGCGGTTCGGGATGTCGATCTCGATCGTATCGCCCTCCTGCACCAGTCCGATCAAACCGCCTTCGGCAGCTTCCGGCGACGCATGGCCGATCGACAGACCCGAGGTGCCGCCGGAGAAGCGGCCGTCAGTAATCAGAGCGCAGGCCTTGCCGAGGCCCTTCGACTTCAGATAGCTGGTCGGATAGAGCATCTCCTGCATGCCGGGGCCGCCGCGCGGTCCTTCATAGCGGATGACGACGACATCGCCGGCCTTGATCTCATTGGACAGGATCGCCTTGACGCTCGAATCCTGGCTTTCGAACACGCGGGCCGGGCCGGTGAATTTCAGGATCGATTCATCGACGCCCGCCGTCTTCACGATGCAGCCGTCGAGCGCCAGATTGCCCTTCAGCACGGCAAGGCCGCCATCCTTGGAAAAGGGATGTTCGGTCGAGCGGATAACGCCTTTCTCGCGGTCGAGATCGAGCTCGTCCCAGCGGCGCTCCTGGCTGAAGGCGACCTGTGTCGGCACGCCGCCAGGGGCGGCGAGGAAGAAATCGCGCACGCTCTGGCTGGTCGTGCGGGAAATGTCCCAATGGTCGAGCGCCTCGCCCAGGGTTGACGTATGCACCGTCGGCAGGTCGCGGTTGAGCAGGCCGGCATTGTCGAGCTGGCCGAGGATGGCCATGATGCCGCCGGCGCGGTGGACGTCTTCCATGTGGACGTCGGACTTGGCGGGCGCAACCTTGCACAGCACCGGCACCTTGCGCGACAGCGCGTCGATGTCGTCCTGATCGAAATCGATCTCGCCCTCATGCGCGGCAGCCAGGATATGCAACACGGTGTTGGTCGAACCGCCCATGGCGATGTCGAGCGTCATGGCGTTCTCGAAAGCGCCCTTCGAGGCGATGTTGCGCGGCAGTGCGGTTTCGTCGTCCTGTTCGTAATAGCGCTGGGCGAGATCGACGATCAGGTGGCCGGCCTCGACGAACAGACGCTTGCGGTCGGCATGCGTCGCCAATGTCGAGCCGTTGCCGGGCAGCGACAGGCCAAGCGCCTCGGTCAAACAATTCATCGAATTGGCGGTGAACATGCCCGAGCAGGAGCCGCAGGTCGGGCAGGCCGAGCGCTCGATGACCTTGACGTCCTCATCGGAGATCTTGTCGTCGGCGGCCGCGACCATGGCATCGACCAGGTCGAGCGCCTGCGTCTTGCCGGCGAGCACCACCTTGCCGGCTTCCATCGGACCGCCGGAGACGAAGACGGTCGGGATGTTGAGGCGCAACGAGGCCATCAGCATGCCGGGCGTGATCTTGTCGCAATTGGAGATGCAGACCATGGCGTCGGCGCAATGCGCGTTGACCATGTATTCGACAGAATCGGCGATCAGCTCGCGCGACGGGAGCGAATAGAGCATGCCGTCATGGCCCATGGCGATGCCGTCATCGACGGCGATGGTGTTGAATTCCTTGGCAACGCCGCCGGCCTTTTCGATCTCGCGCGCGACCAATTGGCCGAGATCCTTCAGATGGACATGGCCCGGCACGAACTGGGTGAAGGAGTTGACCACCGCAATGATCGGCTTGCCGAAATCCGAGTCCTTCATGCCGGTGGCGCGCCAGAGGCCGCGAGCGCCGGCCATGTTGCGGCCATGGGTGGTGGTGCGGGAACGATAGGCAGGCATGTTTTTTCCTTGGTGGCTGGCCGCAGCCCAGGGGTTGGCGCGGCGGAGCTGAATTCGGACCGCAGGCGTTATAGACGCGCAAGTATGGTCTGGCCACAATTTTGCAATGCGCCAGATTCTCTCAAAAAAATGCGTGGCACTGTCGGATGGCGCGCTGCATGTCCGTCCTTGGGCAGACGGCAAGGAGATGGCACCATATTCGGAGTCAGCCGTTTCACAGGAACAGCGACCGAAACAGCACGAGGAGCACGACATGCAAAAGATCACCACCTGCCTGTGGTTCGACGGCCGAGCCGAAGAGGCCATGAACTTCTACGTCTCCATCTTCAAGAATTCCAAGGTGCTGAGCGTGATGCGTTGGCCCGAAGGCCACGCCGATGCAGGCAAGGTGTTGGTGACCACGTTCGAACTCGACGGCGTGCAGTTCCAGGCGCTCAATGGTGGACCGCAGTTCAAGCACAGCGAAGCGATGTCGCAGTCGATCGACTGCAAGACGCAGGAAGAGGTGGATTACTTCTGGGACAAGCTCATCGAAGGTGGCGGCCAACCATCGCAATGCAGCTGGCTGAAGGATAAATTCGGCGTCTCCTGGCAGGTTGTGCCGGAGCAGCTGCCGCGCCTGCTTCTGGATCCGGACCGGGCCAAGGCCGGCCGCGTGATGTCGGCGATGATGCAGATGAGCAAGATCGACATCGCCAAGATAGAGGAAGCTGCCAGAGGATAGTCGAGGGTCGCGCCGCCCCTCATCCGCCCTTCGGGCACCTTCTCCCCGTGAACGGGGAGAAGGAAAAAGCGCGACTTACGCCGCTCTGTCGCGGACCTGATAGTCCTTGATCGTGGCAAACTTGATCGCCTTCCAGCGCTCCGCTTCGTAGTTCAGCGAGAAGGCGTGCTGGGCGAGGAACACCGGGTCGTTGTCGAGGTCGCGGGCGATGTCGCCGCGATGCGC